>PWFW01000015.1 GCA_003554225.1 Halanaerobiaceae bacterium
AACGGGCTGACAGAGCGCCTGCGCTCTGCGTGCCTTATCAACCCCACCACAGGCCACAAGTGGAGCAGCTTACAAGCGCTCCAAGAGCACGCCATCATCATCCACAACAACACGGCCCGGCCCACCACTGAGTTTGTCGCACGCGCCAACGCAGGAGTGAAGAAGCAACCCTTCAACAAGAAAGGCTTCAGCCACAACAACAAGGGTGCCTCACTCAATGCCGCGCAGGGCAGCGGCAGCAACCAGGCGGGTCCCAGCATCGGGGGCCGCGGAGGCGGCTTCCAGTGGGGCACCGGTCTGGGCCGCGGTGGTGGCCGCGGTGGCCGCAACGGCGGCGGCCGCGGTGGCCGCGGTGGCGGCCGCGCGCCCTTTGATGCCCCTGCGCCCATCGGCCACTACAACGACGGCACACCCATGTGGCCGGCGGGCTCCAACCAGGCGAAGCGGGCCCAGATCGCGGCCAACCGGAGGCGGCTGGACGCCCAGGAGGCAGCTCTGGGTGGTGGCAGCGCGTAGAGGCGCGCCCCTGAGAGAGACCGGGGGACGAGTGACTGCGAGAGCCAACCTGACCGTGACGCACACCATTGCTTAAACTTGAGCATTTGCGAACCTGCATTGTGTGCCACTGCGGCTAATGGTGTGCCGAACCCTCCTGATGTGCAATGGCCTCTTAACTTAGGAATGAGTTCACCTGCTGACCTTTTTCAGGCACAGGGCCATGTAACAATATCGTGTGGGTCAGGCTCCCGGCAGCTCACTTTGGGCAGCTATCTCTCAACTGATGTATCCAAATTCAACATCCAGTTGGCTGTACCAAAATCAAAATTCATGGCCTCAGCTCTGCAGCATTATATAGCTTGCAAGACCAAGGCACCACTGCAAACTTCCCTCTGTGTGCTGGTTCAAACCTCTTGCAACCGGTTCTCCAAGCAATGGCATTCTATGCTAAGCCACATGGCTGAGCACCCCTGCTCTTTGAATGGTTTTTCATTCTTCACTGACTTAGGGCAACAGCCCAAGCCCACCAGGGTAATAGCCCTCCACAGCAAACAGGCACCAAGAATGATGTTTTCAGGTGCTGCGAGTGGTGTTTCGTGCTCATTCCTGGTGGATACAGGGGCCACTCATTGCTTTATGGATTCAACCTTTGCAGCACAGATAGGGATAAGCCAAAAAGCAGTAAGCACATCAGTGCAGCTGGCCAACAACACAGTGGAACACGCTTCAAGCCAGTGCACCCCATACATAAACATACAGGGGCACCGGGCGCGTGTCACATGCTTCATCATTGATATGCAGCAACAATTTGACATCATACTGGGGGATACCTGGCTGAGTGCTGTGAAGGCAAACATTGATTATGCTTCCAACACTTGCACAGTGCAGAAGAAAGGCCAGAAGTTTAAGCTGCACCCTGAGATTGAAGCCATACCCTCAGCCATCCCTTCAACCATACACTCAATGCTACTCAATCACATTGCAGTAAAACGAAGCGTACGGAAGGGTGCAAAGGTATTTGCAGTCCAGGTTAAGCCATCAGCAACGACTGATGCTGTGCAAGCTTCTCCTCCCTTACAAGCCTTGTTACAGGAGTACAAAGATGTGTTTACTCCTATCTCAGAGCTGCCACCGATTCGGGACACGGGGCACACAATTCCTCTTGAGCCGCACGCAAAGCCCCCTTTCAGACCTATGTTCAGGCTGAGCCCCAAGGAACTTGAAGAAGTCGAGCGACAAGTCAAAGAACTACTTCGTCACGGCCTCATTGAGCCTAGCTCTTCTCCCTTTGGTGCTTCAGTTCTGTTCGTTGCGAAAAAGGATGGCTCCTTGCGTATGTGTATCGATTACCGAGCACTCAATAAAATCACGGTCAAGAACAAGTACCCCTTACCCCGAATTGACCAGCTCTTAGATGCCTTGAGCGGTGCACAACTGTTCACCAGCTTAGACCTGCAATCTGGGTACCATCAGATACGAATCACCGACGAAGATGTTGCTAAGACCGCTTTCCGCACTCCCTTCGGACACTATCAATTCAAGGTCCTTAGCTTTGGCCTCACAAATGCTCCAGCCACCTTTCAAGCTGCCATGAACAACATGCTCAGGCCATACCTCAACAAATTTGTGGTGGTATACATTGATGATATACTCATCTTTAGTAAAACCCAGGCCGAGCATATTAACCATGTCCGCAAGGTCCTTGAGCTTCTGAGAGAACACAAGTACCACATCAAGCTGTCAAAATGCGAGTTCGAGCAGCCAGAGGTTAAGTTCTTGGGCCATATTGTGGGCAGAGATGGAGTGAAAGTGGATCCAGCCAAGACAGCTGTCATTGAGCAATGGACTCAGCCCAAAACGGTGCATGAAGTGCGCTCGTTTGTGGGACTGGCAACATACTTCAGGCGCTTCATTGAGAAGTTCTCACAGATGGTTGCACCTCTGACCAGATTGACAGGCAAGGACATACCTTTTATATGGGACGAATCGTGCCAGCGCGCCTTTGAACAAGTCAAGCATGCGCTCACAAATGCACCGATTCTAGCACTCCCAGACTTTCAGCTCCCTTTTGAAGTAGTCACTGATGCGTCCATTGAAGGCCTCGGTGGTGTACTCTTGCAGGATGAAAGACCTCTAGCATACGAGAGCAGGCGTCTCATCCCAGCTGAAGTCAATTACACTACTGGAGAACAAGAATTACTTGCGGTGGTGCACGCGCTTACAATTTGGCGGTGCTACTTAGAGGGCTCTGAATTCACGGTGGTCACAGACCACAACCCTCTTGTTCATTTACCTACTCAGCCCAATTTATCCAGACGTCAAGTACGCTGGGTAGAGTACCTGCAGCGGTTCAACTTTAAATGGGTTTATAAGCCTGGCAAGGGCAATTCGGCAGCTGATGCTTTGAGCCGAAACCCACCAGCGCACTCATCGCTTGCAGTGGCTCTTTTATTTGTCCTCACAAGGAGGCAAAAGGTGCAGAGTACAGAGGCAGATGAAACAGCAAGTACTCCAGTACAGATTCACCCTCCGCTTCCGCAACAACCGGCCTCAAGACCGCAGCCTGGCCATCGTGCTACAACGGCCGACCCTGAATCTGAGGGGCCAGATTCCTCTATGGGGGGGGAGGAACCCCAAGCTATGGATGAATCAGACCCAGCTCCACTCCAAGCGTGCCCACCGGGTCAAGATGGTGAACTGGTGGACATATATGAAGTGGTGCGCTCAGAGTATGGGAAGGACCCGCGTTTTGCAAACAACGGCGCCCACGCTGCCAACTATAACTTGAGGGATGGATTGTGGTGGACACGGAAGGGCCAGCTTGTCATTCCTGAGTCCATGGGCTACTACAAAAGAGCCATCATACGCGAGTTGCACGATGCACCATACTCTGGGCACCCGGGAATTGCCAAGACTATCAAGCTTGTGCAGAAAGATTTCTATTGGGGGTCAATGCTTCAGGATGTGAAGAAATACATTCAATCCTGCCACTCTTGTCAGCAGAACAAGAGCTCCAACCAGAAACCGGGTGGCCTTCTGCAGCCCCTCCTCATCCCTGAGCGCAAGTGGCAGGTGGTCACTATGGACTTCATTATGAGCCTACCAGAGACGGACAGGGGACACACTGCCATTTTAGTGGTGGTTGATAAGCTCACTAAGATGGTCCACTTGATACCCACCACTGTGCACGTGACAGGTGAGGAGACTGCAAGGCTGTACATGGACCATGTGTGGAAACACCATGGAGTCCCGGAGAGCATCGTGAGCGACCGTGATCCGCGCTTCACTGGCAAATTCATGACAGAGTTCCTTAAACTTCTAGGGACCAAGCAAAGGCTGTCAACTGCCTTCCACCCACAGACTGATGGGCAAACGGAGCGGACCAACAGGACTCTGGAAGACATGCTAAGACACTATGTGGACCCAAATCACAGCGATTGGGATACCCACTTATCGGCGGCTGAGTTTGCAATCAACAACTCATACCAGGAGAGCATCAAGACTACTCCCTTCCGCCTAAACATGTTTGAGGATCCACCAACACCAATGACTGTGGGTAAGAATTCAAAGGTGCCTGCAGCACAGCAGCTGGCCGATCGAATTGAGGACGACCTCATCCGTGCAAGGGCAGCGCTGCAGTCGGCTCAGGACAGGCAAAAGCTTTATGCCGACAAGAAGAGGCAGCCTACCCACTATAAAGTCGGTGACCAGGTGATGCTCAATGCAAAGAACATACGGCTGCGTAACCCGGGTTCTCCTAAGTTCATGCCCAAGTGGCTGGGGCCTTTCACGATCATTGATACTTGCGACAAGCACCGCTCGCGTGAGTTTGAAAGTGTGCACCCCGAGAACCCAGGGCCTACTGCAGTGAGGCTTGACCTGCCAGCAAGTATGCGCATTCACGACGTGTTTCATGTATCCTTATTGAAACCATACAAGTCGGATGGCAGCCGTCAGCCGCCCCCGATGCCCATTGAGCTGGAGGGGGAAGAGTGGTTCATTGTGGAGAGCATCCTCAACCACAGGGACCGCCAGGTCGTCACGCCACCCACAAAGGCAAAGAAAAAGCCTAAAAAGCCCAAGGTGGTGCGCGAGTACCTTATTAAATGGAAAGGGTACACTGACGATCATAACACATGGGAGCCAGAGGAGAACGTAACTCCTGAGGCTATTAGTGCTTATAAAAGATACCGGGACACCCCCCTCGGGTAAGCACTGTGGGCGTGTTGGCCACGCGTTCACCGGGTAAGCAACCTTGCGGCCTTACCTAAGCACCCAGCTGCTCTAAGCACGTTATCAGCTGAGTGGATGACCGGGACAGCTGCCCGTGCCATCACCCTGCCACGCCAGTGCCATTTACGCGTACGGCTGATCACCGATACGTAGGACCAACGGGATTTAAGCACTGGGCAGGTATACGGCTATGCACCCAGAGACGGGCGTAGACCAGGGGGGGAGGAATGTAACGATCCTCGTTACATGCTGGCTGTGCACCGACACAGACCAATGACCAGAGTGTGAGGAGCGTAGCTCCCGGGACGCAAGGCATAGAGATGGGCAGACTTATTCTAAAGCAGAGTAAGCACCAGTCCCCAGGTAGCTGCGTACGCGTGCGAGCGAGGAGGAGCTCGTGCGTACACACTCGCACATACACCGATTTCGAACACTCTACAGCAGGTGCGTGGCAGGCACCCTGCGCCGCAGGTGCCTGCTGCACACATTAGCTGTTACACTGGTATCAGAGCTGTGCTACATCCACGGACCAGGCACAAGCCGGCCGCGCTACTGCCCCCGACTGAGCTTCTAAGCCAGCGGAGGGTCCATTTCTGCTTCCCGACTGCGCACGGTCCCCGCGCCAGTCAGCTGCACACGTACAGTGGCAGCCTATCACGGTGCAAGGCTAAGCCTGCCCGCATTCAACGCGTACGGACACTCGGCGCGTAGGTAATCCGCGCATTCAAACATGCCACCGCTCGCGCCACGCCGCGCAGGCATGAAGGGCAAGCAGCAGCAGGAGGCTGGCCAGGGCAGCTCCAAGAAGGCCAAGCGGGACACCCCGGGCAAGG
>PWFW01000105.1 GCA_003554225.1 Halanaerobiaceae bacterium
AGCGCTACTATAACCGGGCTCAGGAAACCGAAGGTGTTAACTTTATTCGTTCCCGGGTCTCAGAGATAGAGGCCGGCAGTCAGCCGGGAGATCTTAAGCTTAAGGTGACCGATGGTGATAATGGTTTTGCCGAAGAAGAGTATGATCTGGTGGTGCTGGCCAGCGGACTGGCTCCTACCCAGGAAGTTACCGATACCCTGCAGAAACTCAAAGTCCGCACCAACAAATACGGTTTTATCGATATTGATGAATTTAATCCCTTAAGCACCAGCCGCAAGGGAATTTTTGGCTGTGGGGCTGTGAACGGCCCCCGGGATATCCCGGAATCTGTCATGGATGCCAGCGGGGCAGCGGCTCTGGCCGGGAAGCATGCTGTGCTTGATGTCAGTGATATGGGAGTGGAAAGCGCCGGTAAGCAGGAGTTCCGGGTTACCCAGAACGAGAGAACCCGGGTGGGGGTATTTGTCTGCCACTGCGGCACCAATATTGCGGGAGTTATAGATGTGGAAGAAATAGCCCGCCGGGCCAGAGAAATTCCCTTTGTTGAGCATGCCGAAGATGTTAAGTACCTCTGCTCCTCGGACAGTCAGGAGCTTATCGGGGAGAGAATTGAGGAGCATAATTTAAACCGGATTGTGGTGGCTTCCTGTACCCCCAGAACCCACGAGCCGCTCTTTATGGATGCCATTGCCGAAGCCGGACTTAATCCCTATCTGCTGGAGATGACCAATATCAGGGATCAGGGTTCCTGGGTCCATAAAGATGAGCCGGAAAAAGCTACCTGGAAGGCCTATGAGCTCGTCAGGGCAGGGGTAGCCAGGGTTAAGAATGCTCTGCCTCTGGAAAGAGGCGAGGTTGATAATATTGCCCGTGCTCTGATAGTTGGCGGAGGAGCAGCAGGACTGACGGCCGCTCTGGAACTGGGCAGGCTCGGTTTTCCGGTCTCGATGGTAGAAAGGGAGACTGAACTAGGCGGTCATGCCACCAAGCTGGAACACAGCCTGGAAGGACGTCCGGTAAAACCCCATCTGGAGCGTTTAATCAAAGAAGTTAAGGAGCATGAACTAATTGATATTTATGCCGGTCATAAGATCAAAGATATATCCGGTTTTGTGGGAAACTATAAGCTGGAATTAATTCCTCCTATTCCTGAGGAAGCAAAAAAGGAAGATGATCTGGTGGAGATCGAAGGTGGAGTTGTAGTTGTTGCCACCGGAGGTCAGGAATTTGAGCCTGAGGAATACAGCTATCGGGATTCCGACCGGGTTATTACCCAGCTGGAACTGGAGGAGGGGCTGGGTCAGGCTGATGGCATGCCGGCTGAACCTGAAGATTTAGAGGAAATTTATATGATTCAATGTGTTGGTTCCCGGGAGGAGGATCGTCCCTACTGCAGCCGCATCTGCTGCAGTCAGGCCTTAAGAAATGCCGTGCAACTCAAAAAAGAGAACCCTGAAGCTAATATTACCATCCTTTACCGGGAGATGCGCAGCTACGGATACTATGAAGATCTTTACCGTCAGGCCCGGGATCTGGGGATTAACTTCAGCCGCTATGAGGTGGAGAATAAACCCCTGGTGACCGCTGATAATGGGCGGCTGTCCCTGCAGTATGAAGAGCCCTTAAGCGGCAGGGAAATAATGGCTGAGCCCGATCTCCTGGTGCTGGCTGCAGCCATCCTGCCCCGGGAGGATAATCTGGAGCTCAGTCAGATGCTGAAAACTCCGCTCAATGAAGATAATTTCTTCCTGGAGGCCCATGTCAAGCTCCGTCCGGTAGATTCTGCCACCGACGGAATCTTTCTGGCCGGTCTTTCCCATGGACCCAAGAATTATTCGGAAAGTCTGGCTCAGAGCAGGGCAGCTGCAGGAAGAGCGGCTTCAATTTTAGCCCGGGAGTATCTTTTGACCCAGGCTACTGTGGCTGAGGTTGATAAAGAACTCTGCATCGCCTGCGGGGACTGTGAAAGGGTCTGTGCCTACAAAGCCATTGAAGTTAACGAAGAAGAGGATGTTGCTGAGGTTAACCGGGTTCTTTGCAAGGGCTGCGGCAACTGTACCGGTGTCTGCCGTCCCCATGCTGTCGATCTCCATGGTTTTATGAATCAGCAGATAATTGACGAAATAGAAACCCTGCTTGCTGAAGATGACAGTGAGCTGGCCAAGTCAGGAGGGGTGTAAATGGCTACCGCCCAAAAAGAAAAGCAAGCTCAGCAGAAGGAATTTGATCCTAAAATAATTGCCTTTCTCTGCAACTGGTGCAGTTATGCCGCGGCAGATCTGGCCGGCAGCAGCAGACTGCAGTATCCATCCAATATACGCACGATTCGAATACCCTGTACAGGGCGGCTCAATCCCCTGCTGGTTATTAAAGCCTTAAATAAGGGAGCAGACGGTATTCTGGTTTCCGGCTGTCATCCCGGTGACTGTCATTATATTGATGGCAACTACTACGCCCGCCGGCGCTTTACCATGCTGAAGGATCTGCTGGAATTTTCCGGAGTTGAACCGGAAAGGTTGAATTTTACCTGGTGTTCTGCAGCTGAAGGTCGCCGTTTTGCAGAGATTGTCAGAAAAGTTGTGGAGCGGGTTGAGTCTGTTGGCCCCTGGCAGGGCTTTCTGTCAGAGCCTGATGTTGTGGCAGAAAAAGAGGCAGGGGAAATAGAAGATGGCGAATTCCTATAAAGAAATCACCAAAGAACTGCAGGAAATAGCAGCTGAGGTTTTTGCTGAACATGAGATCAAGCATCTGGTCGGCTTCGGCCGGGGAGAGTTTTCCGGCCTGACCGAGCCGGTTTTTCTGAAGAACCCAGAAGAGGCGGAAAGATTAATATTTCAGGATGATGCTGCTCCCATGCTCTCTAAATACCTGTTAAAATACAAACCTGATCTTCAGGCAGTGGTAGCCAAACCCTGTGACAGCCGAGCTTTAGCCTATTATATATCCGAAGGCAAGATCAGCCGGGACAACCTGGTTATCATTGGAATCAATGGCTGCCCCGGGATTGAAGGAAATACTGCCTGTCAGGAATGCGATACCAGAAATCCGGTAATAGCGGATTATACCGTCGGTGAAGAGATGTCTCAGCAGGAACTGGAAGCAGAACTGGAGGGAGTTAAATATCTTCTGGAAGATATGACGCCTGCTGAAAGAAAGGAACATTACAGCCGTGAATTTTCCCGCTGCACACAGTGTTATGCCTGCCGGGATGCCTGCCCGGTCTGTTACTGTGACCACTGCTATGTTGAGAGCAATCAGCCTGAATGGCTGGAAGAGGGCAGTTCAGCTGATAAAGATATGATCTTTCATCTGATGAGGACCATGCATATGCCGGGGCGCTGTGTTAACTGCGGGGCCTGTGAAATGGCCTGTCCGGAAGGGATTGAAATGAGGTCGATGACCACCCACCTATATCATAGAGCCAAAGAGCTGTATAACTATCGACCTGGAATCTCACCGGAGCAGCCCACGCTCTTTTCCGATTTTGATAAAGAAGACAGCGAACCAGGATTTCTGTAAGAGGAGGTGAAGTTAGCCAATGATTAAAAAATTAACAGCAGAAGAACTGAAAGCATTGCTCGGTGAGCTCCGGCAGAAATTCCTGGTGATTGCCCCCTTTCGGGTAAAACAGGGCCGGTTGACCAAAGTGCTTTATCAGCCGGTTAAATCCGAGGACCAGCTGAGTTCAATTTATCTCAAGGAACAGCCCGATGCTTCACCCAAGGAGTATTTTCTCCCCCGGGATGATCGACTCGGTGAGGAGACGGCCGGTGCTGACTGTCAGCCCGAGGAGTGGTCCGATTATCCCAGGCTTTTTCTGGGAGTAAGAAGCTGTGATATAGCTGGTATAGAACTCTTTGATGATGTTTTCACTGAAAACGATTTTGTCGACCCCTTCTACCAGCAGCGCCGGGATAACAGCCTGATCATCGGGTATTCCTGTCAGGAGCCGGCAGATAACTCTTTCTGTCAGGAGGTAGGAATAAACCCCCTGGAAAATGAAAATGTCCCCCTGATGCTCTATGATGCCGGGGAAGGTTTTTATTTAAAGGTTCAGGATCAGGATGTTTTAAAAAGATTTGAGATGCTTGATATGATTGAAGAATTACCGGAGGTAGAGAGTTCTGAGCTCGAGGAAATTGTGAGAGAAAACCGGAAGAATTTTTCGGAAAATGAATTTTCTCTGGAGCGCGGTCTCCCCTTTCCGGAAAAGGAAGCCTTTACTTCGGTGGATTGGGAGGAGGCTACTGCCAGCTGTCTGGGCTGTGGTGTCTGTACTTTTTACTGTCCCACCTGCTTCTGTTTTAAGTTCTTCTGGGAGGAGATAGAGAAGAATCGAGCCTGGGATTCCTGCATGTTTTCGCTTTTTACTGCCCACGCTTCGGGACACAATCCCAGAGAAACTCAGGATCAACGCTGGCGCCAGCGGCTGCTGCATAAGTTTTCCTACCATCCCACCAACTATCAGGGCAGTCCGGGCTGTGTAGGCTGCGGACGCTGTGTCAGCAAATGTCCGGTTAATCTTGATATCAGAAGGGTGCTGGATCGGGTGGAAAAAACTCTGGCCGGGGAAGGGGTGAAAGGTAATGAAAGTTGATAATTATCTGCCAAGAGAAGCTGAAATCACAAAAGTAGTCCAGGAGACCGGAATTAATTTAAATATCAAGACCTTTCATCTGAGTTTTACAGATGGAGAAGAGATGATGGATTTCAAACCCGGTCAGTTTTTGATGCTAACTGTTTACGGAGTGGGCGAAGCTCCCTTTGGCCTGGCCTGTGCTCCCACCACTGACTGTCAGGAGATTATTATTTCTGTCAAGGAGACCGGCAAGGTCACCTCGGCCCTCCATGAACTTCAGGAGGGCGACAGTGTGGGCATTAGAGGACCCTATGGCAACAGTTTTCCTCTGGAGAAAACCTCTGGCAAGGATGTTGTCTTTATCAGCGGTGGCATAGGTCTGGCCCCGCTCCGTTCATTGATTGATTATGTGCTTCATCCCGATCACCGCCAGGATTTTGGCCGGGTTCAGATGCTGCAGGCCTTTAGATCTCCAGAAGATATGCTCTATGACTATGAACAGCAGAGATGGGAAAATACGCCTGATACCACTGTCAAGTACACCATCGACCGTCCCTGTGAAGGCTGGGAACACTGTGTAGGCTTTCCCCATGATCTGATTGAGGTAGAGCTGGACTGTCAGACTGAAGATACAGTCTACTATACCTGCGGTCCGCCGATAATGATAAAAGCTGTTACCAATGAGCTGGTTAATATCGGTATTGATCCTGAGGATATTGTTACCACTCTGGAGATGAGAATGTCCTGTGGACTGGGTAAATGCGGCAAATGCAATATCGGTCACCGCTATGTCTGCAAGGATGGTCCTGTTTACAGCTACAAGGAGCTGCTGGAAATGCCTGATGAATTTTAGACAGAAACCCTGTAATACCAAAAGATCTATGCAATAACAGGTTAAAAGGCAGAAACTGAGAAACTGCCATTTAATTAAGGTTAGAGTTCAGCGAACACTCCGGTAATGTCAAAAGATCTATGAAAAAACAC
>PWFW01000268.1 GCA_003554225.1 Halanaerobiaceae bacterium
CCAGGCAGTCTATTTCATCTCTGCAGAGCAGCCTGGTAAGAAACTTCAGGTTAAAGTCTAAATAGGGCGGGTGTGCTCCTCAAGATAGTCCTTGATCACCTGTGAGAGCCTGGTGCTGATCCCGGAAACCTGCTGCAGTTCCTGACGGCTGGCAGTTCTGATCCGGGCCAGGGAGCCAAAGTGCTCCAGCAGAGCCTGACGGCGGCTGGGGCCGATGCCGGGAATCTGATCCAGCATGCTGTGTGTCAAACGCCGGCTGCGCAGCCGACGGTGATAGTTAACGGCAAAGCGGTGGGCTTCATCTCTCACCCGCTGCAGCAGATGGAGAGCGGGAGAATCGGAGGGAATAATCACCGGCTTACTCCGATTTGGCAGGAAAACCTCTTCTTTTTTCTTGGCCAGTCCAATAATATCAAGCTGGGCCAGACCCAGACAGTCCAGTTCATTAACAGCGGCATTGAGCTGACCCCGGCCTCCATCAACCAGAATCAAATCGGGAAAATCTCTGCCTTCAGCCCGCAGACGGCTGTAACGGCGGCCGATGACCTCCTGCATCATAGCATAATCATCAGGACCTTCCTCATTTCTAATCTTAAACCTGCGGTAGCCGCTCTTATCAGGCTGACCATTTCTGAATACCACCAGAGAGGCCACGGCATCGCTGCCCTGAATATTAGAAATATCAAATCCCTCGATCCGGCAGGGCTGGTTTTCCAGTTCCAGATATTCCTGCAGCTCCTTTAACTCCTGGCGGGCTCTCTTTTTCCGGTATTTCTGTTTGATCAGAGATTTCTTCAAATTCTGTTCAGCATTGCGGGCAGCCATCTCCAGCAGACGCCGCTTCTGTCCCCTGTCCGGACTGATAATCCTGACCCTGCTGCCCCGGGAACTGGAGAGAGTCTCCTCCAGCATAGCTTTGTCCCGGGGGAGAAAATCCACCAGAATCTCAGCAGGAAGATCCTGCTGCCGGGCATAGTACTGCTGGAGAAAGGAGGAAGTCAGTTCCTCCTGCTCTGCCTGAGCAGCGCCCTCCAGCAGCAGATAATCCTGACCGATCAGATTGCCGTTGCGGATTATAAGAATCTGGGCACAGGCAGTTTCACCTGCTTCAGTGTCGGCCACAGCCAGGACATCCCGGTCAGCAGAATCCCCGGAAATGACCTTCTGCTGACGGGCCAGTTCCTTAAGTGCCTGCAGCCCATCCCGGTAAAAGGCAGCCTTCTCATAGTTCTGTTCCCGGGCTGCTTCTGCCATTTTCTCCTCTACCTCCTGGAGCAGACTGTCCTGCTGACCCTGAAGAAAACGGGAGATCTGCTCCACCCTGGCCCGGTAATCCTCCTTCGAAATTGCCCCGATACAGGGGCCGGAACATCTGTCAATATGATAATTGAGGCAGGGCCTCTCCTCGGGGGAGCCGGCTATGATTTCTTTTTTACAGGAGCGCAGCTGAAAAATTTCCTTGGCCAGTTCTATAGTTTTATAGACAGCATCAACATCGGCATAGGGGCCGTAATAGCTGCTGCCGTCATTTTTCACCAGCCTGGTTTTAAAGATGCGGGGAAAATCATCCTCATCAGTAATTTTAATATAGGGATAGCTTTTATCATCCTTGAGACGAATATTATATTTAGGGCTGTATTTTTTGATCAAACTGGCCTCGAGAATATAGGCCTCCACCTCGGTATCGGTCACGATAAAATCAAATTCCTCGATCTCATCGATCATTATTCGGGTTTTATAGCTGTGACTGCCTGAGCTGAAATAGGAGCGGATTCGCCGGCGGAGGGATTTAGCCTTGCCAACGTAAATTATCTCTCCCCGGGCATCCTTCATCTGATATACTCCAGGAGAATCAGGAACTTCCTCCAGCTGCTCCCGAATCTCTGCTTCCAGAGAACTGCTTCTCTTTTCATCATCAATCATCACATGTCTGCCTCCTGCTGCCTGATCTAGCCAATGGCCTCAGTTTCCCCTTCTTTTTCCTGCAGGACATCCCTGAGAAAATAGCCGGTATAGGAGCCTTCACTCCGGGAAACTTCTTCGGGAGTTCCCGTAGCGATCACCTCTCCGCCCCGTTCGCCCCCTTCGGGACCAAGGTCAATTAGATAATCGGCGGATTTAATCACATCCAGGTTGTGCTCGATGACTATCACCGTATTGCCTCCCTCGCGCAGACGATGCAGGACTCCGAGAAGTTTGCGGATATCGGCAAAATGGAGTCCGGTGGTGGGCTCATCGAGAATATAAAGGGTGCTGCCGGTGCTCCTTTTGCCCAGCTCAGTGGAAATTTTAACCCGCTGTGCCTCGCCTCCCGAAAGGGTGGTGGCCGGCTGGCCCAGGCGGATGTAGCCCAGTCCCACATCCTGAAGAGTCTGCAGGCGCCGTTCCAGGGCAGGGACATTGGTGAAAAACTCCAGAGCTTCATCCCCCGTCATATCAAGAACATCAGCGATATTTTTTCCCTTATACTTAATCTCCAGGGTTTCTCTGTTATAGCGTCTGCCCCCACAGACCTCACAGGTAACATGAACATCGGGAAGAAAGTGCATCTCGATTTCATTAACTCCCTGTCCTTTGCAGGCTTCACAGCGGCCGCCCTTGACATTAAAACTGAAACGTCCTTTTTTGTAGCCCCGCTCCCGGGCCTCAGGCAGGTCGGCAAAAATTTTCCTGATATAATTAAAAACCTTGGTATAGGTAGCGGGATTGGAACGGGGGGTTCTGCCTATGGGAGACTGATCAATATTGATCACCTTGTCCAGCTGATCCATCCCTTCGATTTCATCGTGGTCTCCCGGGCGCTCGGTTGAGCTGTAGATTTCTTTCATCAATCTGCGCTTGAGGACATAATTGATCAGGGTGCTTTTACCTGAGCCGGAGACTCCGGTTATACAGGTAAAGGTGCCCAGGGGAATGCTGACATCGATGTCTTTAAGATTGTGCTGACGGGCTCCTTTGATGGTCAGATGCCTGTCTTCGGGGGAAACCCTCTCCTCGGGAATGGGAATCTTCTCCTCGCGGCGCAAAAACTTCCCGGTCAGGGATTCTGGAGCAGAAAGAATATCACTGAGATCGCCGCTGGCCACAATTTTACCGCCCTTTTTACCGGCGCCGGGGCCCATATCTATGATATGATCAGCCGAACGAATGGTTTCCTCATCATGCTCCACAACAATAACCGTATTGCCCAGATCCCTGATATGCTCCAGGGTATTCAGCAGCCGGTTATTATCCCGCTGATGCAGGCCAATACTGGGTTCATCAAGAATATACATAACTCCCACCAGTCCCGAACCTATCTGGGTGGCCAGCCTGATCCGCTGGGCTTCACCTCCGGAAAGGGTGGCAGCAGAACGCTCCAGAGTTAGATAATCCAGGCCCACATCACAGAGAAAGGTCAGCCGCTCTTTGATCTCCTTGATAATCTCCTCGCCAATCTTCAGCGAGCGGGAATCCAGGCTTTCTCTGACTCCGGTCAGAAAATCAAGGGCCTCTCCTATGGAAAGGGCGCTGAACTCCGCAATCGATTTGCCGCCGATAGTCACAGCCAGAACCACGGGCTTCAAACGCTGGCCGCCGCAGGCCTGGCAGGGCCTTTCGCTCATATATTTATCCAGGCGGCGGTGAGAACCGGGAGAATTTGAATTGTTGATTCTCTCCTTGAGATATCCGGTAATTCCCTTGAAGCTGGTGGTATGCTGCCTGGTTCTGCCGTATCTGTTGGTATAGGGAAAGCTCAGCTTTTTCCCTGACCCGTAGAGCAGCACCTCCCGGATCTTTTCCGAAAGTTCACCTATAGGGGTATCCAGAGAAAAACCATATTCCTCGGCCAGAGCCGATAAGAGCTGGGGATAGTAACGGCTGGAAGAGCTGCTCCAGGGCAGAATTCCTCCGTCGGAGATCGATTTCTTTTTATCCAGCAGCAGATCGGGATCAAATTCCTTTTTTATCCCCAGTCCCTCACAGTTATCACAGGCTCCATAGGGGCTGTTAAAGGAAAACATCCTGGGAGATAACTCTTCCAGGCTGATTCCGCAGTCGGGACAGGCAAATTTTTCACTGAATTTAATCTCCTCAGCTCCCAGCACATCGATCATCACCAGGCCGTCAGCCTCACTGAGGGCTGTTTCGATGGAATCCGTCAGCCTGCGCCTGATGCCCTCTTTGATAATCAGTCTGTCAACCACAATCTCAATATCGTGTTTATAATTTTTTTCCAGCTCAATTTCCTCATCCAGCAGCAGAACTTCGCCATCAATCCTGGCCCTGACATAGCCATCCCGGCGGGCCCGGGCCAGAACCTTGCGGTGCTCGCCCTTTCTGCCAGAAACAACGGGAGCCAGCACCTGAATCTTGCTGCCCTGGGCCAGCTCCAGAACCTGATCGACAATTTCATCCACCGTCTGGGAGGAGATCTCCTGACCGCATTCCGGGCAGTGAGGAGTGCCGATCCGGGCATAAAGCAGCCGGAGATAATCATGAATTTCCGTGACGGTACCTACAGTTGAGCGGGGGTTTTTGCTGGTTGATTTCTGGTCAATGGAAATTGCCGGGGAAAGCCCTTCAATATAATCCACCCGGGGTTTCTCCATCTGGCCTAAAAACTGACGGGCATAGGCCGACAGTGATTCCACATAGCGGCGCTGACCCTCGGCATAGAGGGTATCAAAGGCCAGCGAGGTTTTTCCGGAACCGCTGAGGCCGGTAATTACCACCAGCTCTCCCCGGGGTATTTCCACATCAATATTCTGCAGGTTGTGCTCGGCAGCACCTTTAACAATAATTTTATTCTGGGACATTAATTTCACCTCTGAGACAGCTCCTGCTCCAGTTCCTGAATCTCATCCCGGATCTGAGCTGCTATTTCAAATTCCAGATTATCAGCGGCTTCTTCCATCTCTTCTTCCAGCTCAATGATTTTTTCGGTCAGTTCCCGGCTGGAAAGCTCTCCGGGTTCAATAACCTCTGTTTCTGATTGAGATGAGCCGCTGTTTATATTATATTCCTGCTGTTCCTCTTTGACAACCATTTCTACCGGGCGGACTACTTCCCGAATCGGTTTTTCAATTGTCCTGGGAGTTATTCCCTCTTTCTGGTTAAATCTCTGCTGCTTCTCTCTTCGTCTTTCAGTCTCCTCCAGGGCCCGGGCCATGGAATCAGTTACTTTATCGGCATACATAATTACTCTGCCCCTGACGTTTCTGGCGGCCCGACCAATGGTTTGAATCAGAGCACGGTCAGAACGAAGATAACCTTCCTTGTCAGCATCAAGGATGGCTATCAGGGAAACCTCGGGAAGGTCCAGTCCCTCCCGCAGCAGATTGATTCCTACCAGAACATCAAATTTCTTCAATCTCAGGTCCCTGATAATTTCAGATCTTTCGATGGTATCAATATCAGAATGAAGATATCTGACCTGAATTCCGGCAGCAGCCAGATAATCTGTCAGATCCTCAGCCATATTCTTGGTCAGGGTGGTAATCAGCACCCTTTCCTGATA
>PWFW01000173.1 GCA_003554225.1 Halanaerobiaceae bacterium
CTCGCCTTACTACGTCGAGAGGATCGCACGGGCCGCGAAGAACGATCCGTGGCTGGACAGGGACGCGAACGGCAATCTGATCGGTTCGTACGACATGTCCGGTGACGGTGTGCTCAACGAAAATGCCGAGGACATGTCCAGGGACGGTATGCCGACGGAGTATGAGAAGGAGTACGGTGTGGCCAACGGCGGTTGGCAGCATCCATATTTACATAACGAACGGTACGCGGTGGTGTTGGGATCCGGTGATTATCCTAGTTTTTGGAATGATATTAAAAATATGCGAGATAAACTGGTAGAGGATTATAACTATATTGATGAAAATGCACTTTTAACTTATATACCTTATTTAGCCGAAAAAAATTTGATTCCCGACCATCACCAATATCATGATACATTCACAGTTACTGTGAGCATTGATGACGGTGAGCTTGAAACCTATTATGTTGATCCGGGTGATACAAAGGAATTTTCCGTCGAAGAGGATATATATATATATTCACCAGGAATTTACCCAAATCGTTTTTTTACAGATGAACATGATACATTAGATGATCTGCTGCATTTTAAAGTAGTCGGATTTGAGGATGATGATGGGGAGGCGATTGAGCTGTCTCTGAATAGATATTCCATGGTAAACTACTCCGATGGCACTCAAGAGCCTTTTCAGGATGATGAAAGTTCGATCGATGTGTTCAAACGATCTTTAGAAACGGTAGGTAACAGGATTTCATCCAATGATTTTCTCTTTATATCACTAACTGCACACGGAGCACCTGATACCGAGGATGATGATCCATACTTAGCAGTATCAAGGTCTACTGCGGATGCAAAGGAAGATTTCTTTGATAACGATTACAATCCTTCTGATAAGCTATATTACGAACAGATAAGTGATTGGATGGACGCGTGTATAGGTGACAGCTATGCGAGGAAATCTATAGCCATACAGTCGTGTTACAGCGGGGCGGCTATCGAACCGCTTTCAGTGGATGGAGATGGAAATGAACGGGAACAGATGATCATAATGACATCGTCCGATGAGGATGAACTATCGTACACTACAGTAGGTTCAGATGCAGAGAGTTCAGCATTTTCCTGGGAAGGTAGAGTACTAAAAATCGATCGAGATACCGAAGAGATAGTAGATATAATAAGTTCCACTGGATTTTTGAAAAATTTGGGTGATATATCTTCCCCTTATTCATTAAAAAAATCTTATTTGAACGGGTATGATGCAGCTGAATACAACGGGGTAATATATTTAGATGACGAAGGTGATGAAATATATAGAGTGATGTATTCATCGACTCCCCAAATTTATGGTAGTGAAATAGCGGAGGTAACATATCTGTGAATTGATGGAGGTCTTATAGCGATGTTTAGGGATAATATTGAAAAACAGAGGATATTAAAAATATTTACAATTTTTTTAATTGCTAGTATTATTTCATCTGTAGCTCTTTTCCTATTCTCCACAGGAAACTCAGTCGAAGAAATGTGGCGAGCTGAAATCGGTCAGCAATGGAGAAAGGAGGAAGGGATCATTTACGCTAGTACACCAAATGAAAGGGGGGTGATCGCCTTTGATGTAAATGGTAATGAAATGTGGAGTTATAATCCCGATAATTCTTTAGAAGACATCGGTGAGATCCGGCGGTTATCTATGGGAAAAGATGGTAATGTTCATGCGATCTATAATTCTACTTCTACGGTGACGGTAGTAACGGTCAATTCAAATGGACAGGAAGTTTGGTCACTTAAAATAGAAGGTTACGATCCTTCTTCACCTGCAATCGCTGAAGACGGTACGATATACTTTATTGTAAACGGAAGAACTCTAGTTTCGATCGGGCCAGACGGTAGCCAAAGGTGGTACTATGAAACTGAACCACTTTTTGATAGAGCACCGATAATAGGCGATGATGGTACTGTATATATAACATCTAGAGAATACTACCTCCACGCTATCAACCCAGATGGAACGTTAAAATGGCAGATTCCAGCAGGATTTCCAGTGACGGTAAAGAATGATATAATCTATTACGTTGATACACCTGAATATAATAAGGGGGTAGTAGTCGCTTTAGATTCAGATGGTGATGAGATATGGAAATATTATTTTCAAGGAATTGAGAGAGAAGGGTATATTACTCGGATATTATTTAATTCTTTGTCTGTTATAGATGATGATATATATATCAGATATGTGTATTGTAGGCAAGAGGAAGGTCAAATAGGTATAGCACCTTGTCCGGGTCCATATTGGGGGGTAATTATAAAACTTGATTCTGATGGCCTGGAGATGTGGTATAATCCTTTAGGCACCAGTAACGTCTTTCTTCAACAACCTGTAATTGGTGATGATACTGTATTCATAGGTGGATGGGATTATCGATATGGATTATACTCAATTTACGTTATAGATATAGAGGGTGAAGTAAAACAATCATATCAATTTAGCAATCTAACAAACGCCCCTTTCATAGATGAACGAGGTATGGTATATCTATATGAACCTAATAATTTATCCTACTATACTCCAGAAGGTGAAGTGAAATGGGAATTTACAACTGAAGGAGAATTAGAACCTCGTAGGATATTAAGGGAGGACAATTCAATGTTTTTTAGATGCACCGAAGGATACTTGTATGCGATCAAAGAGGAAAAAATTGAAGAGTATCTTAAAGTTGGTTTATTTTTATTTACTGCGATCTTGGCTGGAACCATAATTAGTGTATTTGTTTATCAAACGAAGGAGGAATGACATAGATAAATTATCCATCTAAACTTATTTATTGGAGAAAAACCATGTTAGAGATGAGAAAGATGGAAGGAAAATCCCGTCTTTTGACCTTGTGCATTATAGTGTCCATAATGCTAACATTGACCGTCACCCCCATCGTTTTTGCGGGCGAAGGAGAAGTACGGACAAGTGATAGTAGAACACTTTCAGAGTCTGAAACAACTCTTTTACCACCTGAAGAACTAGTACCTAGAGAACCTATACGTATCCGTGGAGATGAGGAGTTCGCTGACAAAGCTAGGTGAAGAAGGGTGGCCCGGAGATGGTAGCGAGGATGATCCGTATATCATACAGGGTTACAAAATAGATGGCGAAAATCAGGGATATGGTGTCTCAATTAGAGATACGGAATCATTTTTTATTTTAAGAGACTGTTATATATTCAATGCTAGTGGTTATCCTTATCCTACACACGGAGTCGAACTCCATGGTGTAAGATATGGAGTGATAGAGAATAATACTATTGCATATAACGAAGGTGATGGTATATATTTAAGAGAATCTGATAGTAATAAGTTAGTCGATAATGAGTTATTCGATAACGGACGTTCTAGTATCCGGATTGTGATGTCTAAAAACCACACTCTGACTGGTAATCGTATGGTCAACAATGGCATCGTAATAAGAGGGGACATTTTTCACCGGATCTTACGACTGATTAAATATCGTACTGGAACACGCACGAGATAGACACTACTAATACCGTTGAGGGGGAACCAGTTTATTACTGGAAGAATAAAATAGGGGGCACTGTTCCTACAGGAGCGGGGCAGATTATCCTGGCAAATTGTACAGAAGTGACTGTAAAGGAACAAAATATTGAAAACGTTGAAATCGGTATATTGTTAGGACATTCCAGCGGCAACTTCGTCACAAACAACACCATAAATCACGGTTCTCGTGGTATTTCACTTTGGCACTCGAATGATAATAAAATTTCAAGTAACGAGATTAACGATAAATACAACGGCATCTATGTTTGGATATCAAAAAATAATCTAATTCAGAATAATAATATCAATGATAATCACGGATCAGGTATGTTGATTAGAGCTTCTACGGAAAACAGAGTTTTGAAAAATGTAGTCAAATCAAACTCTAAACATGGAATCTATGTATTACGAGGGCAAATAATAAAATCGCCATGCGTTGATCATATTCCTACACTCTTTTCCAATGAAAACGTTGTAAACGATAATATCTGAGAATGGTAGGTCTGGTATATACATCAGAGGGAACCAGCTTAATGTTTTATCAAATAACACGATTTCAAACAACGAGTACGGGATCTATCTTAAAGATGCTAGAAACAACGAGATCTATCACAACAATTTCATAGACAACGATGTTCAGGCCTTCGATGACGGTAACAATCATTGGAGTCTGGATCTTCCTAAAGGGGGAAACTACTGGTCGGACTGGTCCGGTCCGGAGGAAGATGGTATCATTCAGGAACCTCGTCCCATCGAAGGCGGTGACAACTATGATGAATATCCTTGGGCAGAATCTGACGGGTGGGTGGAGGATCCATCTAGTTACTTATGGCTGGTGTTAGTGCTGGTCTTGGTAGGGGGTGTATCTGCTTATTGGTGGTGGTCTAAAAAGGATTCTGAGGAGGAGGATTCTTTGGGGGAGGTGTTGTAGTGATCTGGGGCGACGACGGACTGACCAACTTGGATGAGGCCGACGTGTACGGCACTGATCCGCTGAGTCCTGATACCGATGGTTCCGGTTTGACTGACCTGCAGGAGATCGAATTTGGTACAAATCCTCTTTATTACGAACCAAGCAGTGTCAGCTACAGGGTCACGACGGTTTATCCCGATAGGTTCGAAACGGAGATGGTCAATTTACAGCAGGAAGAGGTCGATAGGTGGGAATATCAAGCTGATCTTGCGGAAGACCCGTTGTACGGTCCGATAGATCTTTCATCGGTACAACCGGCCGGGGATATATTATATCCTTCGATCGGAAACCCCCGGTTCGTTGACATAACAGATCCTTCAAGCAGGACTTTCTCGATCTATGTAAAGGCATGGCCATTTGAGTTTATAGAGGATGTGAAGCTCGAACTCGTAGATGGTACAGAGATAGTAAATGTTAATAAAGTAGGAGAGTCATGGGATGATACAAATTGGACAAGAGAGGTCACCGTCGAGGTACCTTCCGACATACCAGAGGGGTTGTATAATATGAAGGTAGAAAAAGGCCATAATAATTGGATAGAAGCATCGAACTCAGTCCAGGTGTTGGACGGTTTCAATTCACCGTTCAAGTTCGTACAGATAACGGATCTGCATATAGGAAAGTCGTTTTCAGTGGGACTGGAATTGAGTATATCCTTCCCACTATATTCCGATACATTTTCCTATAACCTATACGAATCGGATGATAGAAGTTACAACACAGCCAGATTTATGGCATTATTGGATCGGATAAATCAAATTGAAGATCCAGATTTTGTAGTTATCACGGGAGATAGTGTGGATTACAACCATGAGGATAGCATGAAAGCGTTCAGAGGAGCTTTAGAGCATGCTGAAGTACCGGTGTTCGCCATCCCTGGGAACCATGAACGAGGCGGACTGCTGGAGGCAGAAGCTAGTTTTGATGTCGGCCTTGTCGATGTTGAAGCGGAGATGTCGTTCATACCTTACCCA
>PWFW01000062.1 GCA_003554225.1 Halanaerobiaceae bacterium
CCTGCTCCAGAGGGTAACAGGCTGTTATCAATTCTTCAAGATATAGATCGTTATTTTCCAGCAAATTCAGGGCCGGGGGAAAAGGACCGCAGCGAGAGCCCAGCAGCTGGATTTCGTTGATGGCCAGAGCCGACAGATCTACCTCAATCCTGCCGGCAATGGTGGTTTTAAAAATCACTTTACCTTCGGGCTGGACCAGTTCCAGGGCTCTTTCCAGACCGGATCTGCTGCCGGTGGCCTCGATGACAGCCGGGATATCCTGGATTTTTTTCGGCAGTTCATCTTCCAGATAGCCTGGAATTTTTAGGGATTCAAGCCTGGCAAGCTTATTTTTATGGCGGCCGATGACCAGGACAGTATAGCCCAGAGCCTTCAGGGTGCGAGCAATAATCAATCCCAGCTTGCCATCGCCCAGAACTGCCACAGTTTCACTCAGCCTAAGATGATACTGCTCAACGATCTCTATTGCTGCAGCCAGAGGCTCGACAAAAACAGCCTCCCGGTCTGTGATATTTTCAGGGACAGGATGGATATTTTCCCGGGGCAGAGTCAGGTATTCCGCAAAGGCTCCATCTTTTCCCCGCATACCCAGAGCTTTAATATTACTGCAGTGCCGATACTGCAGGCGGCTGCAGCGACTGCAGGCATAACAGGGTATGTTGACCTCCCCCACCACTCTCTTTCCCGTTAATTCATCCTGCGGATCTTCAACCACTTCGCCGACAAATTCATGGCCCGGCACCCCGGAAAAACCAAGCATACCTGAGATTATCTCCTGATCGGTATTGCAGATCCCGGCCAGCCGGACAGCTATTAAAACTTCATTTTTTAGCGGCTCAGGTTTGTTCAGATCCCTGAGTTTAAGCTCTTTACTGTCATAGGTTAAGGCTTTGATAACTATCAGCTCTCTTTCTGTCTTTTTATTTTCAGTCTCTTTAAATATATACCACAGAACCAGTTTGAATTCCTGCCCTGCTGCCAGAATTATCTCTGCCGGGGTTCAGAGACGGATAAAATATCTGGCAGGAAGGAATTTTCTGGTTGATCGCTAAGTTAACTAATAGAAAATATTTACTTCAGGAGGTGCTGAGCTTGTCAAAGCTGGTTAGTTTTCTTTATAAACTGGCGAGAACTGCCAATGATGCAGAAACCCTGGCCAGTGGTGACAGCAAAAGAATAGCCCGGCGGACAAAAAACAAGGTTGTGGGCAGAAAATTGATGAGAAAGCTGATGAAGTAGGGGCTGCTGACAGGCTTTATTGGGAAAACCTCACTAATATCAGGGCTTGACGTCTGGAGGGGTTATACCTGGAAAGGGTAGTATTAATGACTGCAGGGAAAGCTGGGAATGCCAGAAAATCAGTAATGTCAAAAGGTTTATGGTAATATCAAAAGTTCTATTTCAGGGGGGATAATATGGAAGAGATCATCGAGGAAAAGAAACTGGGAGAAAAATTAACCCTGGGTGTTCAGGCAGAGGCAGATGAAATCGGGATCTATCTGGCATCTGAAGATGTATCAGCCAGCTGCGCTTTTTTGCCCGAGGAATGGAATAAATTTGTAGCGGCTGTGAAAGAAGCGGATGAAAAAATAAAGCAGAAATTTTAACTTTGAAAAATATTTAGATAAAGTTTAGCAGCTTGCCGGCCTGTTAAGGGCCGGTTTTTATTTTGGCAAAAAATATGGAGGCGAGGGCTGGATTTGAACCAGCAATTGAGGGCTTGCGGCCCTCTGCCTTAACCGGGTTTGGCCACCTCGCCTCAGCAGTAAGGATATTATACAACTCCACTGCAATCCTCTTTCACTTAAATTATAGAAAAGTTCACAATCCAAGTCAAGGCCTGGCAGGTTTTTTAGCTAGATAAGCCGGTATTTGTCGAAAATTATTAAGAAAAATTACTTATTTGTCTTGACTTGTAATTTGAAGTTCTGATATAATTAAATTACATTTAATAATTTTAATTAATTTAAAGCCAGTAAAGTTCAAATTTTCTCATGCTGGCTTAAAAATCTAGCAGGGAAAACAAGGAGGGGTATTAATTGAAGAAGATTTTGGCAATTCTGGTAATGGTGGCGCTGGTGGCAGTTTTCTTCCCTGGTGCGGTTCAGGCAGAGAAGACTTTGATGCTTGCTCATTTGAATCCCCAAAACCCACAGGAAGTTGCTACAGCAGCGATGGCTCAGGTATTTAAGTCGATGGTTGAAACCGAGACAGGCGGCTCAGTTAAGGTAGAGATTTACCCCGATGGCGTGCTTGGCAGCGAAAGAGAAATGGTGGAGCAGGTTCAGAGTGGGGCGATTCAGAGCTTTATATCCTCGGCTGGAGGCATGACTCCCTTTTATCCTAAACTCTCAATAGTAGATATCCCCTTTGCTATCTCCAACCTCAGTATAGCCTACGAAATTTATGACGGTGAATTTGGCGAATATCTGGCCCGTGACATAGAGGAAAATACCCGCGGTTTTACTGTGCTGGCCTTTGGTGAATCTGGAGGATTTTTCCAGCTGACCAACAATACCCGGCCAATTATGTCACCGGAAGATATGGAAGGCCTGACCTTCCGCACCATGGCGATCGGCATGCACCGTGAATTTATGCGCTCGCTGGGTGCTTCCCCAACAGATATTGCCTGGGCAGAGGTTTATACCTCACTGCAGACCGGAGTTGCTGATGGTCAGCATAACCCGGTTCCCATTATTCACCTGGGACACCTTTATGAAGTTCAGGATTATATGACCCTTTCCAACCACATGTATGCTCCCTATGTCTGGATTATCAATGAAGATTTCATGAATGGCCTGACAGAGCATGAGCAGCTGGTTGTCAGAGAAGCAGCCCGGGTTGCCAATGTTGCCGGACGGGGTGTCAACCGCCTGCTGGAAACTGGAGATGATGGTCTGCCCTATCTGTCCGAGCATATGGAAATATTTGTTCCTACCGATGAAGAACTGGAAAGCTTTAGAGAAATAACCATTCCCGCAGCCATGGACTTTATTGAAGATGAATATGGTGAAGAAGGCGTTGAGCTGGCTGACTTCTATTTAGAATCGATTGAAAATGCTAGAATCAAGCTGGGTCTGCAGTAGCCTTTGTTGCTTAATATGGAGGGGGTCGTTTCCCAGAGGAGGCGGCCCTCTTTTTTTCTTAATTTTGATGGAATAGGGGGCAGGTAATAATGCAGGTTTTTTTTAATTTTATAGAAACATTGGCCGACATTGTAGCCTGGCTGACATTAAAAGTTGTTATTTTGCTGACAGGAATCATGACAGTCACAGTGCTGGTTGGGGTTTTTTACCGTTATGTTCTGGTCAGCCCTCTGGGCTGGACAGAAACTCTGGCCCGCTATACCATGGTCTGGGCTGCCCTGCTGGCAGTCAGTGTTGGCATTAAAGATAATGAACATGTCGGTTTATTTTTTCTAGTCCGCTCTCTTCCTCTGAAGGCAGCTAAAGTATTAAACTTTGTCATCGGCCTGATAATTCTTTTTTTCCTGTATGAACTAACCAGAAGAGGAATAACAATGGCTGTCAACGGCCTGGAGCAGCGGGATCTGGCGCTGGGAATCACCATGTTCTGGCCGCTCTTGAGTGTTCCGGTTTCAGCCGGTCTTGCACTGTTTCAACAGATTCTTCACATGATTGGAGCCTTTAACCCTGAGAAAGATCATACCGATATCTTTGGGGAATCAGAAGCAGAACAGGCCCTGGAAGAGCTGGAGAAAGCTGAAAAAGAGCTGGAACCTGTTAAGGAGGAATTATAATGGGTATAGCTCCGATGATGGGAATAGGATTTTTAATATTACTGCTAGCCGGGGTGCCGATAGGATTTGCCATGGGAGCGATCAGCGTCTTTATATTTTACCAGCTGGGACTGGAACCGCTTTTCGGCATGATCCCCCAGAGATTTTTTGCCGGGCTTGATATGTTTACTTTGATGGCTATGCCCTTTTTTATTTTTGCCGGCCAGATAATGAACACAGCAGGCATCACCACCCGCCTGGTTAAATTTGCCAATGTAATAGTAGGCCATCTGAGAGGGGGGCTGGCCCATGCCAACATTATTGCCAGTGTTTTCTTTGCCGGCATGACCGGGGCGGCAGTTTCTGATGCTGCAGCTATCGGCTCCATGCTGATTCCGGCAATGGTGGAGGATGGTTACGATGAGGATTTTGCCGCTGCAGTAACCGGTGGTTCGTCCATAATCGGGCCGACAATCCCCCCCAGCAATATGATGGTTATCTATGGCTCTCTGATGGGTGTTTCGATAGCCGGTCTTTTTGCTGCCGGGATTTTACCGGGAATTCTCCTGGCTCTGCTGATGATGGTACTTTCTGGCTTTATCAGCAAGAGAAGAGGTTATCCCAAGGCTGAAAGGAGAGCAAGTCTGAAGGAGATGGCTCTTGCTTTTAAGGATGCCATCCTGGCTCTGTTGATGCCGGTTATTATTCTGGGCGGCATCCTAACCGGGGTATTCACTCCCACCGAAGCAGCTGCTGTGGCCGTGTTTTATGCCTTTATAGTAGGATTTTTTATCTTCCGTACTCTGAAATTATCTGATATACCCGCTCTGCTGGAAGGAACGGCCCGGATCACCGGTGTGGTCTTTTTGATTATTGCTTCAGCCAATATTATGGGCTGGATTCTGGCTTCCCAGCGGGTTCCTCAGCAGGTAGCGGCTCTGCTGCTCTCGATCAGCGAAAGCCCGACTGTCATTTTACTTTTAATTTTGCTGCTGCTGCTTTTTGTGGGCTTATTTATGGATATTGCTGCAGCTCTAATTGTCCTGGGGCCTATACTCCATCCTATCGCTGTGAACCTGGGAGTTCCTCCCATTCAGTTCGGGGGGGTGATGGTTTTTGCTCTCAACATTGCCCTGAAAACCCCGCCGGTGGGAGCCTGTCTTTATGTATTGACCGGCATAACGGGGTTAACCATGGAGGATTTAACCAGGGCAATCTGGCCCTTCATCCTGGTTTCGATAGTTACTCTCATAGCCATAACCTTTATTGAACCAATAACTATGATAGTCCCCAGAATGCTGGGATTTTAATAAGCAGTTAAGTTTTTTAGTTGAAGGATATGATATAATATATTTGCTTAGAAGTTTAAAAATAAAGTTTGAAGCCAGCGGCTTACTGCTGGCTTCTTTTTTTACTGAAATTATTATCTGTCAAACGCTTAAATTTACAAGGAATAATTGGATTAATGTTGAAGAATATAATTAGAAGGCAGACAGGTTTTCGGATGTCTGACTTAAATTTACTGTTTTATTATGTTTTTACCTTCTTTTGGCCAAATCTTTGATAATGCAGCATTATTTTCTATTTTTTAAATCAGAGAAGTCCCAATTTTGATTATTTATTTTTTAAATCATACCAGGGTGGTGAAAATTCGTGCAGAAAAAATCCCTGTTTGTTCTGGCAGTGCTGATATTGTTAG
>PWFW01000303.1 GCA_003554225.1 Halanaerobiaceae bacterium
AACACCTCATAACTCAAAGCTCTTAACCCATAACCCGCATATTTTACGCGTTTCCAGCCTGCCTGCTGCAGGCAGGGAAAACCGTCGTTTTCGAGGCTAAAATGCAGAGTGTGATTTCCAAAAGTTGCAAAGTGTGCTTGTAAGAGCAAACATAGCAGTCGTTTAGAAAAAACAATGCCGTTGGTTTATAAAATATGCGGGCTAACTCTCAAATGTCGCTGTTCCGGCTCGTGTCGTTCGAGGATGAGAAGCTGTCGCAGGACCTTATCTGGTGCGTGGATGATATAGCGAACGTACAGGCAGTTGCAGATGCCCCGGGGACCATGAACCGTTATTATCAGGTCGGCGGCTATCAGGTCTGCCACAAATGGCTAAAGGACCGCAAAGAGCGCCGCCTGGAATACGAAGACATCCGCTCCAGTTGCCAGATAGTAACCGCCCGCGGACGTACAATTAAAATCCAAGAAGAGGTTAAAAAAACATTATCAGCGGGTTGAGGAAAAGATAGTCGCCTGAGCAGATCATGCTGAACTTTAGAGAAAGGGCGGTTCACTTAACCCGGATGTTATAGAGCTGCCTACTCTCAGTTGCGCAAGTGTGCTGCCATTACCAGACAGATCCTTGGGTGAGAAAAATAAATATCACTCTTTAGTAACAATTTCAAATCCACGTTTACTTAAGTCCCAATAAAGATAGTAGCCCGTACTTACTGCTGTAATTAAAAACAGCACGAACAAGCCCCAACGTTGGAAAAGCAGATGACCGACGCCAAAAAGCACTGAATAAGCCATTACCACCGCAGCCATCCAATTCAGTAAAAGCGCTCCCAAATGGCGATCAGGTTCAATATCCGGATGCCTCTCTTGAAAAGGCTTCCAACCAATCCCCCCCGGTTTGATTTTCCTGTAAAATTGGTCCAGTTTGGACTGCTTGGTGGGGCTGGTTGCAAAAGTTACTGCCAACCACAACACAGTAGTAAAACTTACTATGTAGAATAAATTCAAGGGGAAATCCTGTGCTAAGCCGGGCACAGGCAACCCCAGCAACACAAGCAAAACCATAATGATTGGTACAATATGAGCCACGAGTTCACTCCATGCGTTTATACGCCACCAGTACCAGCGTAAAATCAAAACAAGCCCCAAGCCTCCTGAGGCGGTTAATATCAACTGCCACGCATCCTTTATGGCCTCTAATTGTGTAGTAACTACGAAACTGAGAATAGCTATCGCGAAAGTTGTTATGCGAGAGACAAGAACGTAATGTTTCTCACTTGCACCCTTCTTGATAAATCGACGCCAGAAATCATTAACGATGTATGAAGTTCCCCAGTTCAACTGAGTCGATAAAGTGCTCATAAACGCTGCCAAAAAAGCCGCCAGCAGCAACCCTAAAAGGCCCGTCGGCAGTACATCCCTCATCACCATAACGAATCCTTCCCGGGATGCTTCAATATTCGGAAACATAACCAGCGAAACAAGTGCAACAATGATCCATGGCCATGGCCGAACACAATAGTGAGCAATATTAAACCACAAGGTAGCAAAGAGAGAGTGTTTTTCATCTTTTGCACTCATTATGCGTTGGGCAATGTAACCTCCACCTCCTGGCTCCGCACCCGGATACCAGCTGCTCCACCATTGAATACCGATATGAGCGATAAAAGCCGCAGTACTCAAGACCAATATCCCAGCGTTTTGAGCAGCAGAGCCGATAGAAGGGAAGAAATTAAACGTTTCCGAGGGGAGTTTTTCCATAAGCCCGCTAAGACCGCCAACTTCAGGGCTCCGCAATGCAAAAACGGCAAGGAGCGTGGTGCCAACAAAGGCAACTAAGAACTGAAACGCGTCCGTGACGGCGATTCCCCAAAGCCCGGCCAGCAGGCTGTAAGTTGCTATGCCCAGAATCAGCCCCCCCACAAGCAACAGGGAAGCGCTCATCTCTAATCCCAAAAAGTGAAAGGCTTCCCGCCCAAAAATCGTCAGATCGGGGAAAATAACATTTATAACCGACTCCATGGCTAAACTTACCCAGCCCATTATGACAATGTTAATAACCAGCCCGAAGTAAATTGCCTTAATCCCCCGCAGCCAGGAAGCCGGACGTCCGCTGTATCTTATTTCAACGAATTCCACATCCGTTAATACGCCACTTCGACGCCACAGCCTGGCGAAGAAAAAAACCGTCAGCATACCGCCCAATAGCATGTTCCACCAAAGCCAATTTCCGGCGATACCACTATCGGCCACCATCTCGGTAACCGCCAAAGGTGTGTCGGCCGCAAAAGTAGTTGCAACCATACTGGTTCCTGCCAGCCACCAAGGCATGTTCCGGCCTGTTAAAAAGAATTGTGAAGTGTTTTTCCCCGCACGCTTGAAAAAATATAGAGCGATAGCGAATGACAATACTAAATAAACGCCAATAAAAAGCCAATCCAACCAGGTTAAAACCATTATATTTCCTCCTTTTATTATCTTTTTTTTAGCAGAGTTAGGTTACCTGAGCTAAGAAAACCATAAGTATTCAGGGAACCACGCTGGTAATTGCCATCATAATACTTGACTTTGATTTTCCAGTCAAATTAACGTTATAGTAAATTTTGCCCCCTTGTCAAATAAATCGTAAGTGTTCGGTGAACCAAGTCGACCACTGTGATTACAATACTCAATTTTAATAAGCATTATAATAATCCCCCCCTGTCAAATGAATGCGAAGAAAATCTTTTTGACGGGTTGATTTTCGCCTGTTGTCATTTCCATACTGCTGCCAGAGCCCCTCTCATGCCGTTTGTCGACATTTTACAACAACTCTTTTATTCTGATTTCCCTGCAAACCTGCGGGGGTAACGATATCGACGCTTTTCCCCAAAATGTTTTCGAGGTATTCGGCAAACAACAAATAACTAAATCACGCTTGCTGCCCGAAAACATCCTTTTAAAATCGGCTGTAAGAAGTTATGCGGAAACGAGATCTTTCTTCAGATTAGTCCACAGCTAACAGCTCAATACCGCTGATGGCCGGGTCCAGCTCCGCATCATCCTCCCTGCGGAATTCCACCTCCAGTCCCCCTTCAACCTCCACCGTGAACTCCTCGACCGTGCCGCGAAGCACGCCCCCGGCCTCCCCGACGATGTCGTAACCGCTCAACACCTCCTCACCGTTAAGGAGCACGTCAAAGACCCGCTGGCCGGCATCCACCGACTCGTCAAGCTCGGCGAAATGCAGGCGAACCGTGTATGTCGTCGGCATAAGATCCCTACGGCTGATCGTGCCGTTCAGTTCCCGGAAAGAAGCCGCCACCCAGTCTATCCCACCGCCATTATCCTCGATCGCAGAAGCATGACGGTGTTTGGTGCCGGACTGATTGTGCCACACTATCTCCGAGCCGGCCACGTCTACACGCCTGCCCGGCGCGCCGTAGTTGAGCCCGTATCCTTCCGGGTTTGCCCGGGAAGCATCATAGCGCGTCCAGGACTCTATATTGGAATCTTCCGGCATGTGCACCATCGCCAGAGACGTCTGGAGCGCATAGCTGCAAGTGCACGTACGAGTGTAGTCCAGCGAATTCAGCACGCCGTCGGCGGCTATCATGTTCGCCGTGCAGCCGCTGCGAAAACCGCTGAAATTACCCGTCCCGGAGTCATACTCAAGATCAAAATAACCGGCATAGCCAGTGCGGTAAAGAAGCAGGTGATTGCTGGCATTCAACGTATTACAGCCATAGCGTCGGCTGTAACTCCAGCTGCTGGTCCGGCCCGTATGAGGCTGCTCGCGCTCCCATGTCTCGCCGGTCAGCAGTGATATCGCATTGCCGGGGCGCCCGGGTATAAGCATATCGTCGCGAATCGCGCCAGGAAGGGTAAAGCCGCCCCTGTCCCAGAGAATCTCACCGTCCTCACCGCTGCGACCGGCCAGACGCCCGGGCTCATCGCCGAGCGTGCGGCGCAGATCGCGGCTGCCGCCCTCCAGCAGAACATCATGCTCGGCGCTGTAAAGCAGGAATGTGCCGAACACTTCACTGTCGCTGACCCAAAGCTCTTCGCCGCCGGCTATATCAAGCGCCATCACCTGCGAGTTCTCCGCTGGCTCTTCACCGCGGCGAACTATTGACTCAAGCGCATTTTCCGAAAGCCCGTCAATCACAAACAGCCGGTCACCTTCACTTATTATCGCACCGTGGCGGAAGCCTATATCCGCCTCACGCTCCCACAGCACTTCACCGTCATGACGGTCCATCACCACAAGCCGCCGGCTCGAAGTGCCGCGGTGATTGCGCCGCCCGAGATCGCGATAGCGCTCGGCGCCGAAAAGATGCGGCTCGGTGGTGGTTATAAGATAATCGCCCTTAACGCTTATATGACCCCACTCCGGGCCCGCATCCTCGTCGTCGTATATCTCCTCCACCGGACGGCCGGGCGGCGTAAACTCCGCCACCGTCTCGCCGGTTGCAGGGTCAAGCTGATAAATATCACCATCGTAGCGGAGATATATGGCGTCGTCAAGCGCCACAAACGGACTGCCTATATAGGTCGCACCGGGTATGTTGCTCATGTACACCGTTCTCCCCCGCTCCCAGTTCCTCTGATCGCCAAGATCGGTAAACGGGTGGCCGATACCGGAAAAATCACGCCTCCAGAGCTTCCGGCCGCTGTAAACACAGCGCGCCGATATATTCTCGACGCCGAGATAAACCTGACGACCGCCGCTCACCTTCGGCCGCGGCCCGCCGCTGTGGCGCGGCAGAATGTCGTGGTTGTTCGGACCGCCATACCAGAGAACCCCCAGCGGAAGCCTCGCACGGTCGTCTTCCGAGAGCAGGCTGTTGGCTGCGTCATGATACTGGTGTGTCCATTCACCGGCGCCCGTCAGAGGCCCGCCGCGCTCCGCAAAAAGGTGGTCTTCATCGGCGCGGGCCGAGACCTGGTCCACTCCCGCCGCCGAAGCCGCTTCTGCCAGTTCACCGGCCTCTTCCCCTTCTGCTCCAAGCCATGCCATGCCCCGATAGGGCATCAGCAGGGCCAGAACCGATTCCATCACGCCCTCATCGGCGGTTATGCCCGCTTCCGGAGCATCCTCGCTTACCACAAGACTGAACAGGTAGGGCTGCATCAAAAATTCTGCTGGCGGCGCTTCGATAACTGCCGCACGACGACCGGATTTACCGGCCGCTGCAAGCTCATCGCGAAGGTCCTGCACCGCCTCGCCATCGGACTCGGCAACCACGATATGGAGCTCGGTGCGCGTGAGAAGCTCGCGCAGAAGGTCGCCGGAGCCGGCGCCCAGCATAAGGGCGTAGCCTTGGTCGTCATCGATCTGCTCGGCAAGATCGGCGGCTACCTCAGCCCACTGCTCAGAGTCGGGAGTGAGTTCCACCGGAGTGTATTCGTGCTGCTGCGGGTCCCGCTCTTCCGGCCCGAAGCAATA
>PWFW01000002.1 GCA_003554225.1 Halanaerobiaceae bacterium
AATGATAAGGCAAGAATTCTATATGATCAAGTTAAAAACCTTCCTATAGTTGACCTTCATAACCATGGCAATATAAAGGAAATTGTTGAAAATAAAAATTATAAAGATATCTGGCAGGTTGAAGGATCAACAGATCATTATGTATGGGAATTAATGAGAAGAAGGGGAATTGAAGAAGAATGTATAACAGGTGGAGCTTCAAATAAAGAAAAATGGTTAGCTTTAAGTAAAATTTTTCCAGAACTTATTGGCAACCCGACCTATGAATGGATTCATCTTGATTTGAGGAGAAGATTTGATATAGAAAAAACTGTGTCTACTGATAACGCAGAATATATATGGGATGTAACTTCCAAACTCTTATCAAAAGAAAGCATGAAGCCCCAGAGTTTACTAAAGAAAATGAATGTAGAATTAATGTGTACAACAGACAATCCAGTTTCAGGGCTTAAATATCACAAAATTGCTCAAAGGGAAATGGATTGGATCGATATTTTACCTACTTGGCGGCCTGATCAGGCAATGCAAATTGAAGATGAAGTCTGGCATGATTTTAATGAAAAATTATCCGAAGTTACTGATAGATCATTATTTAATTTGGATGATTTTCTATTATCTCTTGAAGATACACATGATTATTTTGCAGAATTTGACTGTGTTGTCTCTGATCATGGTTTATTAGAGCCACTATCTTATAAAACTGATAAAAAAGAAGTTAGCAATATTTATAAAAGAGCATTAAATGGATTTAAGCTATCAGAAGATGAAGCAAAAGATTTTAAAGCATATATGTTGATGTTCTTTGGAGAATTGAACAAAAAAAAGAATTGGACTATGCAGCTTCATTTAGGAGCTTTGAGAGATTATAGGGGTTTTCTATATGATATTTTGGGGCCAGATTCTGGAGGAGATATTTGCATTAACAATATAAATATTGCAGAAAATCTTAAATATTTTTTAAATACATTTGATTCTGATCTAAATATTGTGATTTATTATCTTGCACCTTCTCATCTTCCTGTAATAGCTAGCATTGCACGTGCCTTCCCCAATGTACAAGTTGGTGCTCCATGGTGGTTTAATGATAGTTCTTATGGTATAAAGAAACATTTAAAACTTTTGAGCACTTACGATTTATTATTTAATCAAGCAGGAATGGTATCTGATTCTCGAAAGTTGATGTCCTATGATTCTCGAACAGAGGTTTTCAGAAGGACTTTATGTAGTGTAGTAGGAGAATTTGTTGAATCTGGTAAAGCCCCTATTAATGCTGCAGTTAAACTTGTGGAAAAATTATGTTACCACAAACCCCTTATGAGGTTTAAAAAAGATGTTTAAAGCAAGTAAATATAAGTGTATAAATTCCTCGACTACAATATTAAACTAATGCCATATAGATGTTGTTAGCTATATTTTTTAGAGAGTCATAGTAATCATCCATATCGAAACTCTTTCTCCCAATAGGCCGCTTATCATAATCCTTTCAATGTTTTTGTAGTCATGGTATTTTTGCATCCATTATATTATAAGTTTCAGAAATGACTTTGCCTTTCCAATAATGTTATCGATATCATTAGCGTTATTTACCGGGATAGTTACTCCTGAAGTTTATCTTGATTGTACTTTTGTTTTCTATCTTGAAACCTTTTCGTTGTTTTCCCAGCCTTTTGAAGACCTTCATTTTTATCTTAAACATATCAGTTAAACCATTATAACTCTGTTAGGAATTAGCGCTAAGGGCCTGAAATGATTTTAATTACAGATAAAATCTACGATGGTGCTAAAATATACTTAAAGAAATATTATCCTCAAATCTCTAAATAATTTTCTGCAGATATTTTCTAAACCTATTGATAACCTTATCTCTATGTTCCTTCAGCATTTTGCAAAAGTCTATGAGGGTGATGATAAAAAAACAGGATAAGCTCGCACATGTTTAAAAGAAAACTCTTGTTGGCAGTCTTTTCTATTATCTCATAAATCTGGTTGAATTTTAAAGCTTTAATTCTGTTGGCAAGCTCTAATTTTTTTCCTTTGTAAGTTGGCTTAATTATATCACTTTTTTTAGATTCGGCGACTGAAATTTTTAAGCATCACTTGCCTTGAAGAGAACCGATATTGTCCTATAATTCGGCGTTGACTTCAGCGAAATGCTTTATAACCTCCGCCAGTTCTTTAAAGCTTTCTAGGCAAGAGTCAGTTTCTTTTCATCATAGCAAGAGGAAAAATAAGTTTTGTTTCTGTCGTCAACACGATTGTTCTAAGTAACTTGCAGGCAGCTGTATTTACCTGCCTTGTTTGTGAGAATATAATTTACTTGTTGAAACCATAATATGCTTGTAGAATTTGTTATTACTCACTCTTAATAACTTAATAAGCACAAAATATATAGCTGAAATGGGGTGATAATTTTGGATATTAGTAAAGAACAATGCACAGGATGTAGAATATGCGAAATGATTTGTTCTATTACACATAGTGAAAAAATCAATACCCAGCGTTCTAGGATTCGAATTAAAAGTATTTGGCCGGAAGAAGAAAATATTTATGTGTGCCGGAAGTGTAATAAGCCTAATTGTGTGGAAAAATGTCCTCAGGATGCACTTACCCAAAAGGATAGCGGAATAATTGAAATCGATGAGGATAAATGTATCTTGTGCAAGACATGTATAGAAGCATGTCCTTTTGATGCCATTTTTGTCGGCAAAGAAGGTAATTTGCTTATCTGTGATGGTTGTGATGGAGATTATGAATGTGTTAGCTGGTGTCCTAATGATGTTCTAGAAGTTAAAAAGGAGGCAGTTAAACGTGAGTAAAAACTACTATGGATATGCAGGTAAGATATTAGAGGTTAATCTTACCGATTTATCTTTTGGAATAAAACCTTTACCTGAAGATCTGATAAAAAACTATTTGGGCGGCAAAGGTTTTGGAGCGAAAATTTTATATGAAAGACTGTCAGCTGAAACAGAACCACTTTCTGCTGAGAATCTGGTAGTAATAGCTACCGGGCCTTTTACAGGAACTTTAACTCCCACAGAAAAAACAGCTATCTGCACCAAAAGCCCCCTAACAGGAATATGGCTGGATACGAATTCAGGAGGCTATTTTGGCCCTCAGCTGAAAGCAGCTGGATTTGATATGGTTGTAATAGCAGGAAAGGCAGATAAACCTGTTTCTCTAATTATAGAAAATGATGAAATATCATTTGAAGATGCTACCAGCTTATGGGGGAAAGACACTTTTTCAACCAGTGAAGAGCTAAAAAAAGAACATGGGGAAGAGGCCCGAGTAGCCTGTATAGGACCTGCCGGGGAAAATGAAGTTCCTATTGCAGCAGTTATATCTGAAGCTCGGGCCTTTGGCAGGGGCGGCTCTGGCGCTGTTCTGGGCCACAAGAATTTGAAGGCTGTGGTTGCAAAAGGTGATTGTGATCTTAATATATATAATAAGGAAGAATATATCAGAGCAAACCGGGAAGCATATAATGAAATCGATATAAATCCAGATACCGGCGGTGGCAGACCCAAATACGGCACCAATGTCCTTTATTCCATTATAAATGAGGCAGGTGTTCATCCTGTTAAAAATTTCAGTAAAAGTGTCTTTGAAGAAAGAGACCAGATCAATGAGCATGTATTTGCTGAAGATTTTTGGGTGAAAGATAAAGCCTGCCATTCCTGTCCGATAAAATGCAGTAAAATAGCCAGGGTTAAAAAGGGCAAATACGAGGGAAAAATGACTGAAGGACCTGAATATGAAAACACCTGGTCTTTTGGTGCCCAATGTGGGGTTGCAAATCCTGGAGCAATTATCTATGGTGAATACTTATGTGATTATTATGGCATGGATAGTATTTCTGCCGGGAATATTGTTGGGTTCGCCATGGAGTGTTCCGAAAAAGGTTTAATTGAAGAGGAAATAAAGTTTGGTGATCATGAAAAAATGATTGAGTTAATTAAGGGTATGGGAACTGCAGAGAGCGAATTAGGCAGGCTGCTGGGTCAGGGTGTTAGGGAAGCCTCGCAGGTAATTGGAGGAGACAGTGATAAATTTGCCATTCACACAAAAGGCCTGGAATTTCCTGCTTATGAACCGAGAGCAAGCTTTGGAATGGGGTTAGCCTATGCAACAAGCGATCGGGGAGCCTGTCACCTTAGAGCTATTCCAGTTAAAGACGAAGTTTTAGTGCCTGATAAAAGAATAGATCCAGTAGATACTGAATATAAAGCTGAGCTTGTTATAAATCAACAAAACTTGTTTTCTATAGTTAATTCACTGGGAATATGTTTGTTTGCTACTTTTGCGTTAGCACCCCGACAGTTAGTTAATTTATTATACTCTCTAACAGGTGAAGAGAATTTTTCCTCTACTACCAAGCTGTTAACTATTGGTGAGAGAATATATAATTTAACAAGACTCTTTAATAATAGAGAAGGCATAGATAGAAAGGATGATACATTGCCTCATAGACAACTTGAAGAACCTCTCCCGGATGGAAGAGCAAAGGGGTATACCATAGAGCTTGAGTCGATGATTGAAGAATATTACCATCTTCGAGGCTGGGATGAAAACGGTATACCTAAAAAAGAGAAACTTCAAGAGCTGGATTTAATAGATGCTTACAATAAGGGAGGAGAAGATCTATTATCAATGTAAACGTCAGGCTGATGGGCAAATTAGCTGACACTGCAAAAAACTACAAATTTAAGCTTGAAGTTAAAGCGGGGACAGATATTGATGAGGTAATAGATGAAATTGAAGCTGAAGCGGGAATTGGTTTAAAGGACAAGCTTAACAGGGGAGGATATGTAGTTTTGAAAAATGGTCATAACTACTGCAGATTAACCGGAGAAGAGAAAGTGGTTGAAAATAACGATACTATTAGCATTGTTCCAATAGTAGGTGGAGGTTAGATGGCTTGATTTTATAAGATTATAAATTGCTATTTTTAATATATGAAGACTGTTATATAAAGTTATTATAGGAGGAATGATGTTATGTTTAAACCTGAAGGGATTTATGTAGCTATGTTAACTCCTTTTAATGAAGATGGGACTGTTAATGAAGAAGAACTGAAATGTATGATTGAGTTTCAGCTGCAGAATGGGGCTGATGGATTTTTCCCTAACAGTAGTGTCGGAGAGTTTGTGCATATGAGTTTAGAGCAGAGAAAAAATTTAAACAAAGTAGTAGCAGAATATGTGGGAGATAGAGCAGCAGTTATAGCAGGTATATCAGCAAGTTCAGCAGAGCAATCTCTGGAATTGGGAAGACATGCAGAGGAGAACACAAGTTGTGATGCTGTAATTTCCTGTACGCCTTATTTTTATGATGTGTCTCAGGAGATAGTGGAGAGGCATTTTGAAGTTTTAGAAGAAAATTTAGACCTTCCCTTAATTTTATATA
>PWFW01000088.1 GCA_003554225.1 Halanaerobiaceae bacterium
CCCGACGAACATTCTTGTCATCATCCTCATCCAGTTTGGGATTGCCCAGGGGATGAGGGATAGCAATCGCAGGCACAATCCGGTTGGCCCCTACAGTAAGCGAAATCGGTACCACAGTAGCAACATGCACAACCGGAAGTCCAGCCTTCTCAATCTCCTTCACCATCGTTGCACCGCAACGGGTACAGGTGCCTCAGGTTGAGGTAAGAATGACCGCCTGAACTCCATCCTCCAGGAGCTCTTCCGCAATCTCCCGAGCAAAAGTTCGAGCACTGGCAACCGAGGTGCCATTACCGACGGTCGAATAATAAAATTCATGCAGCTTACCGATCCGCCCCTCCTCTTCCAGATCCCGGAGCACATCAACCGGCAGTACACAGTCAGCATCCTCGTTGGCAAAAACCGGATCATACCCTCCATGAGCAGTTTCATGACTTGTCTCATTCAGATCATCAAAATCGTCAATCTGATATCGGCCGAATTTTGAAGCACTGGAGGACTCAATCCGGTCCGGGTTGCCGTTCGGCACAATCCCTCCAGAGGTCACCAGAGCAATCCGAGCCTGGCTCAGATCCTCCAGGGGAGCAGCTGGTTCCACCCGGTCGAAACTGGGCATGGGGTATTCGCTGGTAAATTCCTCGCCTCTGATTTTCTGCAGCAGCATATTCACAGCCCGTCGGGCACCTCGTTCCTCGGCAAAAAGATTACGCCGAATACCCCGGGGCAGATAACCGGCCTCTTCAGGCCTGCCAGGATTGCCCCCGGTCTCCCAAAAATACTTGATAAATTCAGCCATCTCCGGAACAGCCTTTCTCATTCCAGCTGCTGAGTCAGAGGTTTCAATGAAGTAGCCATATTGCCGGTACATCTCATAGCCTGGATTCTCAGGAAATATACCTGATACCACCGGAATCTCCAGTCCGGCAGCAATTTCAGCTACCGCACCACAGGCCATACCATATCTGCCGGCATTAAAAGCAGGTCCGGCCACCACCAGATCCGGCTTAAGCTCCATGAGAATTTCTTTAACTCTGTCAGCTGCAGCCTCTTTGTTTTCATTGAAGTAACCATCGCCGCAGATGATGGTAGCCTCAATTTCAGCCACTTCATTCAGTTCAGCATTCAGGGCCTGACCTGGCCCCACCGGTCCTTCCTGCATTCGGGGTGGCAAATCGGCCTTCTCTTCGCCACCCAGCTGACCAAAAAACTGATTGAGATAGTGAACCACCCTCAGTTTATTTTTACACTCAGCCTCCGCACCCTCAACTTCTGAAAACTCAGCCCCCAAACATTCAGTCTCCAAACCCTCAGTCTCCGCAAAAACAGTTTCCCCAAAAGCAGCTTCCCTATTATCAATCCTTCGCTGTCTTTGCTTCTCTTTATTTCTTTCAGTGCTCAATTCCCTGTTATTTTCGACCTTATTTTTCATCTGACTTTTTCTCTCAGACATTTTATATCCTCCTTTCTTATTTAAGATTAAAATTCCCGGGCAGTCAGCCTGTTAAAGCCTAGCTCATTGGTCGCTCCAATAATTGCCTGAAGCTCAACTTCAATACTGCCGTCATCCTTTAAACTGCCACTAAAACCACCGGCTATGCTGTCGGCATAGCGATCATGGCCGATAACCCGGCCAAGAGCCGGCAGCTCAATTACTTCGTTGGCATTACCGCTGGAAATCACGGCATCAGCTTCAGGAGCAGAATCAGCCAGCGACTGGGAGGCTCCATCCCGTCCCGCAAATTCATCGGTAACCAGCACAGTCCTGACGCCCCGCTCCTCCAGCTTGCGGCAGTTCATAATCAGGTCAGCATCGGGATTGCCAAAACCCTCTTCTGAAACAATGGCCGCTTCCAGCCCGATCTTCTCCGCCAGCCGGGCGGTAAAGCTGGAAGAACGCTCCTTATCAGCCAGGGTTACATTCTCGTTGGTTATGATTACTCCGACAAAATTGAGATCCCGGCCGTGTTTTTCATAGAGTTCTTCGATTATCGGATTATTCTGGTGAAAATAGGTGGTATTCTTATCACAGGCCGAAACACAGTTGCCGCTGACAATCGCTCCATCCATCACCTCGGTGGGCGAAATCAGCGTCGGCAGAATCTCTTTGGCATCGACTCCGTAAACATAGGTGTCATGAAGGAGCCCCTGACTCTGCAGCATATAAACATAACCCACAATCGGCAGCCCGCCATTGAGCGAGCAGGCCTCCAGCAGCGGCTTATGCTCATACTTCCGCACCTCTTCTACCTCCTGTTCGGCCTCCCTGGCCGCTTCACCGATATAGTTGGCTGCGGTCAGACCCAGCAGCCTCAAAACTTCTTCATGGACATGCTGCTTAACACCTTCCTTAACCTCACAGGTGATCACAATATTGATCGTCCGGGAGAAGGGAGTGTAATCAGCTCCCGGTCCCTGCATATCAATGATACCCTCCTGAAAGCCAACCACCTTGCCGGTCGTCACCACCGCCGCCCCGGAGAGCACCCGGGTAATTCCAGAACCCACAGTATCATCGTCTCCGGTAAAACCGGGAAACATCTCACCACCGCTGATTTTACAGCGTGGCTCAATCACATCCTTGACCGGCATGATCCTCACATCATCACCGGGACGAACAATCTCCAGGTCGAGACAGGCAATCCGGTGATCATCCCGAACCTTTTCCAGGAGACCCTCCCTGTTGATGGTCAGCACCCCATCAGCAATCCTGTTCTCCTGACCAAACTTAACCTCTTTGATAAAGATCTTTTCCAGCTGAAGTTCCATTTATCTCACCTCTTTTTCTTTATTGGTATTCCTTTGATTTCAGCTAAAATATTAAAAATATCTCCAGAATATTTGTGCATATATTTTTCTACTGTTCTTAACCTCTGCTCTTTCTTTCAATTCTGCTCCTGCATTTATTCTTGGTCAGGTTCATTATAATTACCTTATATTGACCCGATATTGACCCGATATTGACCCACTAATGACCCGCTAATGACGCTGATCCCGCCTGATCTCCGCTCCCGATCCTGCTCCTGCTTCAAACCGGCACATCACAGCAGAGGAGATATTCTCTGACCAGTTCATAATCAATCCGGCTGTAATCAGCTCTCTCCTGATCTCCCAGATTCCTAATCCGGCTGACAGCCTGAGGCCCGACAAACTGCTCATACTTCTCGATGGCAGTCTCAATGATCTTTAAAGAATAATGATCCAGACCGCTGCCTTCCTGAAGAATTATGGAGCGGTAGGGATTTTCTCCCGGTTTAAAACCACCGGCCAGAGGATGGGTTATCAGTACACCACCCTGGTGAATTAGATCCCGGGATTTAATCAGGACATTTTTTAATACCCGACATCTCACAAGTTTGCAGCCCCTCAGCAGTCCTCTATTCGATCTATTCTTATCCTGGCTACCTCTATTTATTCGATCTCCATTAAGTCGACCTATCTTCTTTAAACTTTTCTCCATTCGGCTGCTCTTCTTGCTCCCCTTATCCTGATAATATCCATTCTCTTCGCTCTCATCCTGCTGATATCTATTCTCTTCGCTCTCATCCTGATAGTATCTATTCTCTTCGCTCTTATCCTGCTGGTATCCATTCTCTTCTCTCTCATCCTGATAGTATCTATTCTCTTCGCTCTTACCCTGCTGGTATCCATTCCCTTTACTCTCATCCTGCTGATATCTATTCTCTTCGCTCATATCCTGATGACTCTTAGCCAACAGGCTCTCAACCCGGTGCTCACTCTCTCGCTGGCTCCTCTCCCGCCTGCCAGCCCCCTGGCGATCTATTTCTTCAAAACCCCCGCCAAATGAGTAATCTCCGGCACTTACAGTGAATAGCGGATTGTTGCTGACAAGAATGATATTATTTTCACAATTTTTCATTTTCCAGCCCCCTTAAAAATTCCTGATTCCGGTCCTCTTTTTTTCTCTCCTCCCCCACCTTAAAACACTAAAAAAGGACAGAACAGCAGTAAAGTGACCTGCTGCTCTGTCCGATAACCTGAGAGATTAGCCGTCTAATAAAACAAAAGCTAAAGCAAAAAAAGATCAATAATAAGACAATTATTAGACAGCCTGCTCCTTCGGTAAAGCTGCTTCTCCAGAGTAATGTCCAGAGATGGTTCTGCAGCCTGAGAGTTTCATAACCTGCCGGTCAGACAGGCAACTTACCCCTTCGGCGGCCTGGTATTCAGGCACTCTCCCATCTCTCTCATCCATTCAAACACCATATTAGAAATTTTTCACAAACTCATTCTAACTACAGTATATACTCTTGCCATAACCCTGTCAAGTGCAATCGTGAAATTTTTAATAAAAAATAATTAAAGTCATAAACTGCTCTCAAATTACTTCCAGACCCCTGCCAGCTGATAGCCGCATTCCCCGCAGCGTCCCTCTTCGATATTGGTCATTCTGATGGAAAAGTGATGGCGGTCGATCACCGTAATACCGCAGTCAGGACAGTAGGTTCGATTAAACTCGTGCCCGGGAACATTTCCCACATAGACATAATTAAGTCCTTCCTCCACCGCAATTTTTCTCGCCTCCTCCAACCTGCTCACCGGAGTTGAAGGCAGATCAGTCAGCTTATAGGATGGCATAAAGCGGTTAAAGTGCACCGGAACATCAGCTCCCAGCTCCTCCCGAATCCAGCAGCACATCTCCCTAATTTCCTCGGGATCATCGTTAAGCTCGGGAATAACCAGATTGACAATCTCAAGCCAGACATTCTGCTCTTTGATGAGCTTGAGATTTCTCAACACCGGCTCCAGCTCTCCATCACAGACCTCCCGGTAAAATTCCCGGGAAAAGCCTTTGAGGTCCACGGTGGCAGAATCAGCCACTTCCAGCAGTTCTTTAAGCGGCTCCTCCTGCAGCATGGCGTTGGTATTGACATTGACACCCAGCCCTTCTTTTCTGGCCAGTCGACCTGTCTCCAGCATAAATTCATAAAAAACTGTAGGCTCATTATAGGTGAAGGAAAGCAGATCAACCCGGCGGCTTCTGGCCCGCTCCAGAGCATTTTCAGGAGATAAACTCTCATAATTATCAAGCTCTTCCAGCTTATGCTGGGAAAGGCGGTAGTTATGGCAAAATTTGCAGTTTAAATTGCAGCCAGCCGTGCCGTAATTATTGGCCTGTGCTCCGGGGAGATACTGATGGAGCGGCTTTTTTTCCACCGGCCCGAAGGTAACTGCAGCCATGTTGCCAAAAACCAGACTTTTTAAAATGCCTTCCTGGTTTTCTCTCACCCCGCAGTAGCCCCGCTCACCTGGATCGATCTGGCAGCTGCGAAAACAGAGCTGACAGGTGACAGTATCGTTTTCTGCTTTTTGATAGTAGCTGGCCTCCCTGGGAGGAATGGTTCCCGGCTGTTCCATCTCCTCTTCCGGCTGAGAAG
>PWFW01000239.1 GCA_003554225.1 Halanaerobiaceae bacterium
CTACGATTATCTGGGGATTTCCGGAGAGACCCCCTTTCAATTTGATGAATTAAGTCCGGAAGATGAGATGAGCTTCAATTTAAGATTTACTCCCTGGTTTTTTGATTTTCGAGCCAGGACGTCCTATGATTTTCTCGAGGAGAGCTTTGACTGGCTCAGGTTTTCAGGCGAGGCAGAACCCTATCCCGACCTGGTAATCAAAGGCGAAACCAGATATGATATCGAAGAGAGGGAATGGGATGACTTCAAGCTTATTCTGGATTATGATCGGGAGCCCTGGGATCTTGAGGCCCAGGCCCGCTGGAGCGGAGATACCAGAGAATTAAAGGAACTGGCAGGTATATTTAAATACAGCAGATCGCCCTGGCAGATCAGGACCGGACTGAAAATGGCAGGCCCTCCTCTGGAGCTGACGGAGATCGATGCCAGCCTGGAATACAGTGTGGCGGATCATTTGACTCTGGAAGTGGTTACCAGTTATGACAGGTCCCGGGAGGAACTGCGCCAGGCTGCTATCAGGCTTCAGCGGCATTTTCACTGTCGTTCTCTCTCCTTCAGTTATGACCATGTTAAAGAAGAATTTCTGGTTCAGTACAGCCTGGATATTTTCCCTGAGTCTCCGATTACCTTTGGGCGTTCTGACGAAGAGCCCTTCCTGTTTGATCTGGGGCTGGGGGATATAATTCAGGAGGAGGATTGAGAGCTTTTAGATAGAGCTGGAGCATTGAGGGAAGGGGTTTACCGCTTTGGCTAAAAAACCGCTTATTATTGATAAATATATTTTTAAGGAGATTGGTAGACCCTATCTGGCCGGGGTGCTGGTGATTGGGGGTGTTATGCTGAGCAATTTTTTGTATGAAGTTGCTGACCTTATCATTATGCAGCAGGCCCCGGTCGATGAGGTGCTGAGGCTTCTGCTCTACCAGCTGCCGGAGATTTTTGTCCAGTCTTTTCCCATGGCCGTTCTCTTTGCTGTTATGGCCGGTCTGGGGAGGCTGACCAGAGAAAATGAGTTTTTTGCCATTCGGATGGGCGGTTTCAGCATCTATCGTCTGGTGGTGCCGCTGATTGTTTTCGGGCTGCTGGTGACGGTGGGGACCTATGCTATTAATGAGCAGGTCGTGCCCTGGACCAATCACCGGGCCCGCAATATTATCCGGAGACTGGCTCTTCAGGATGTCATGCCTGAGGTGCGGGAAAATGTTTTCTTTGAGGGGCCTGATGACAAAATATTTTATGTCGATGGTTATAATGAAGCTGATCTCACTCTGGAATCGGTGGTGATCTTTGATCGTTCCCGGGGTGATGGTTTTCCCGAGGTGATTACCGCTCAGCGGGGAGAGGTGATGGGCAGTGACTGGCTTTTGCATGACGGGCATGTTCACTCTTACACCGCTGACGGCCGGCTGGAGATGGCGGCTGGTTTTAGAGAGATGCAGATTGAGCTGGAGGATGATATCGAGAGATTTCTGGCCCGTCAGCGGACCCCGGCCGAAATGAGCCGGGAGGAGCTGCGCCGGGAGATTGCTCTCTTTAGGCGGAGCGGAATCGATGTTACCAGGCTGCTGGTTGATTATCATATGAAGCTGGCCCTGCCCTTTACGGCCTTTATCTTTATCCTGGTGGGCACGCCTTTAAGTCTGGGAAACAGGGAGAGCCGGACTCTTTCGCTGGCTTTAACTGTGATTATAATTTTCACCTATTATGTGCTGGTTTCATTTTCCCGCTCACTGGGGAGGGCCGGGGCCTTCAGTCCGCTGGTGGCTGCCTGGTTGCCTAACGGTTTTTTCCTGGTGCTGGGCATTTTGCTGATAATCCTTCGGGAAAGGCTCTTTAATTTGATCAATCGCCTGGTGAACAATCTCTTCTGATGAGCAGCCTCTTTTGATGATCAAATTGCTTGGCTGATCAACTTTTTCAGATAAGCAGGTTCTTGAGAGGGGCAATTTGTTCAGATTAGCAGGTTATTGAGAGGGGCAATTTGTTCAGATTAGCAGGCTCTTGTGATGAGCGACCTCTTGGGCTGAACAGCTTTTTCAGATGAGCAATTTGTTCAGATTATCAGGCTTTTGAGCTGAACAGCTTTTTGAGATGAGCAACCTCTTCAGGTGAGCAAATTTTGTTAGATGAATAATCGCTTTCAGGTTAGATTTAGAACTGGATTATTACGAATATAACCGGAATATTCAATTTCAGGAAATATTTTGCCAGCAAAAAAGCCCCGAAGGGGCGAAGGGAGCAGCGCCATGAAAAAATTAGCTGTAATGTTACTGGTTTTGTTTTTGCTGCTGCCGGCCTTACCGGCTCAGGCAAGCATGCAGATTTCAGCCGGTCGGCTGGATTACAGGGGAGACTGGATTGAGCTTGAGGATGGAGTTATAATCTTCTGGCAGGATCTGGAGATAAAATCCCGCCGGGGTGAAATTGACCGGGGAGATTCAATTGCCTATCTTTATGATGACATTGAGATGGTGATGGAGCGGGGAGATATTACTTCGCTGAAGATGACTATTTATCTCGATGATGAGGATATTCTGTTTGAAGATGATGTGGTGCTGAATTTCAAAGAGGATAGAGCAGATAGGGAAGAAAGAGAAGATATTGAAGATAGCGAAGAGATGGAAGAGAGAGAAGATGGCGAAGAACTGGTTGAGGGGGAAGAGAGTGAAGAGCGAGAAGATGGCAGGGAGGCGATTCGCCTGACTGCCCCCCGGTTGATGTACTTTGCTGCCCGGGATAGTTTTGAGATGGATTCCGGGTTGACCATCTACCAGGGGGGGCGTACCATCTCCAGTGATGAGGGTGACTATTCCGAAGAAGATGAAATTTTTAACCTCAGAAGGAATGTGGTAATAGTTGAAGAGAATGGCGATAGAATAACCAGTGATCAGGCCCGGATTATGATGGGCGAGGGGCAGGTCTTTACTGCTGAAGGAAATGTCACAATTGAACTAAATTTATAGGGGGCAGTGCCATGCTGCTAGCAGCAGGTCAGCAGCACACAATTAAAAAGACTGGAAGCATAGCTGGAAAGGGAATTCACAGCGGGAAATTTTGTCAGTTAACCATCAGGCCGGGAGAGGAAGATAGCGGTATTGTTTTTCAACGGATGGATCTTCCCGGCAGGCCAGCTGTTAAAGCTCATCCTGAAAATTTAGATTCTGCCAGCCGGGCCACCAGCCTGACTGTTCCGGCTGAGAATCAGCCTGATGTTCGGGAGGGCAGCGGAGGGTTTAAGGTGGAGACGATAGAGCATCTTATGGCCTGTCTGGCTGCCCGGGGAATTGATAATCTTAGAGTTGAGCTGGCTTCTTCCGAGCTTCCCAGCCGGGATGGCAGCGCCCGGATTTTTACTGAACTCCTTCAGGATTGCGGTATCCGGCCGCAGGCCAGACCCCGACTTTTTTTAGTTCCCCGGCGCCCTCTGGTTTTTTCTCAGGAAAGCAGCTATCTTCTGGTATTGCCGCCGGAATCCTATCAGGATCCTGAGCCCGGGAAAGCTGACCGGGTGGAGGGGACAACTGGAGGAGCAGGAGTGTCAGAAGGGTCAGAAGGGTCAGAAGGGTCCGGAGGATCAGGAAGATTAGGAGGATTAAGAGGGTCAGAAGGGCCCGGAGGAACAGGAGGATTAGGAGGATTAAGAGGGTCAGAAGGGCCCGGAGGAACAGGAGGATTAGGAGGATCAGGAAGATTAGGGGGGGCAGGAGGAGAAATTAAAGAGGCGCAGCTCAGGCTGGAATACCAGCTGGATTATGGGGATAGTCCTCCCGGATACCAGCAGTTTAGCTACGCCATCAATCAGCTGGCAGCCCGGCAGGAGGATTTTTCCTCCTTCAGCAACGATCTGGCAGCTGCCCGTACCTTTGCTCTGAAATATGAATTCGCTGCCCTCAGGGAGAGGGGGCTGGCCCGGGGTGGAACTGCCAGGGAAGCTCTGCTTTTTGCTGATGATGGTCCCAATCAGAGCCTCCGCTATGCCAATGAACCAGCCCGGCATAAGCTGCTGGATCTGCTGGGAGATCTTTATCTAGCTGGACCTCTGCTGGCCAGGGTGCTTGCTGTTCGCACAGGTCATCGCCATAATCACCGAGTGGTTAAGCTGCTGCAGGCTTTGCAGGAAAAGGAATCTGGAGGAGAAGGAGCTAAAAAATAACGGTGTTTTTATTTTTCATGGAAGAGAATCAGGGAATGCTTTGGAGTTAATATAAGGGTTGGTATCAGGAGGGGCGTGAGAGTTAGGATCAGTTTTGGGATTTGAGGCAGGATCGGTGTTGGTGGTGGAATTTAGGACAGAATTAATTGTGGGGTTTGGGACAGAATGGGTGGTGGGGTTTAGGATAGAATTAATGGTGGGGCTTGGGACAGAATGAATGTTACTATCAGGAGTAGATTAGTGGCAGGATCTGGGGGCAGAGTAGGGGTTAATATCAGGAACAGAATTAGTGGCAAGCCTGAGGCAGCAAAAGAGGGGGGAACTAACAGATAATTCGCAAAAGATAGACAGAGCACACAAAGGTTCCGAGACGTAAAGCAGATTTTTGGTCACTTTTGCGAAATAACTCTCTAACAATATTCATTTTTATTTTTTCATTTTCAGGATAATTTTCAGATTCATTTTTAGATTTGTTTTCAGATTCGATTTTACGATTATTTTACATTCTTTCAAAATACTTTTTTATTACTTCACTTTCAGCCAGAATGAGCTCAGGTAAAATGTCTGATATTTTTAAGAGAATAGGGAATAAGCCAGCAATCGTTACAGGAGAAGTGTATTAATATTACAGGAAAAGTGTATTAATATTACAGGAGAAGTGTATTAATAAATATTGGCTCATTTAAATTTCCCTGTTGCTAAAATAATTCTGGATAATCATCTTTACTGACCTGATCTTGTTTTCAGAACTATTAAGAGCTAAAAACTTATAATAACGGGCAATATGGTTTTTCACTACAGCTGAATGACCAACATGTTATTTTGATAAGAGCTTAAATATTTAAGTTTTAAACGAGGGATCCTGCTGCAAAACATTGGTTAATGCTCGTAAATCGAAGGTTAATATCAATATGTTCATGTTAAATATTTAGTTTGAGGTTATCTCTATATTCCTGGGAAAATGAAATTTTTATACACAAGAATACTTATTCTAAAGGCAAAAGGGAATTACCATTTCATCACACATAAAGGTGCTCTACAGCCCATCACATTAAGAGATTACTAAAGAATTACTAAATCATTGATCATGACATTTCTGCCCTTACAAAGAGATTACTAAAGAATTACTAAATCATTACACATGACATTTCTGCACTCACAGGAAAACGAAAAATAATCAATAACGATCAATGGAATAATTAAGCAAAAGCAGCTAAAAACCTGGTTTACGTC
>PWFW01000150.1 GCA_003554225.1 Halanaerobiaceae bacterium
ACCTACCTCGGCAGCCGAGAATCCAACCTCGGCGTAGAAGAAAACATAGGCCTCAACGACGAAAAACGGTTAACGCACGTCCTCAACGTCGGACCCACCGGCTACGGGAAAAGCCAGTTACTGACACACGTCGCACTCCAAGACGCGGAGAAAGACCACGGATTAGCAGTCATCAACCCGAAAGGCGATCTCATTGACGAATTCCTCGCCAAACTCCCTGAAAACCGGATCGACGACATCATTTACATTAACCCGGCGAGAGACCCGGTTACACCGATCAACGTCCTCGAACCCCACGTCACCGAGGAGATGTCGGAGGCTCAGCGAGAAAACCAGAAAGAGATCATCGTCTCCGACCTCATCGACTTATTCAAACGCCAAAGCGAGAACTGGGGCGACCAGTTCGGACGCGTACTCGAAACCCTACTACGCGCACACCTCGACCTCAACATCCAGAAAAACCAGGGAAACAGCTTGCTCGACGTCTTCCGCTGCGTCGTCAACCAAGACCAGCTCACCCAGTTAATCGACGACACCGACGACCAGATCATCCGAGAACAGCTCGTCCGCGTCAAAGAGGACATGAGCTCGTATGAAATGGAGCCGCTCCAGCGCCGACTAAACGACTTCGTGATGAACCCGACCATCCGGAGAGTTATCGGCCCTGAACAGTCCGGAGTCAACTTTAGAGACGTCGTCGACGAAAGCCAAATACTCTTGGTCGACATCCAGAAAGGCGAAGTCGGAGAAACAGTCTCCCAGTTAGTCGGATCCATCGTCACCACCAAGATCTGGGCCGCAGCACAGTCAAGAGTTACTCAACCCGTAGAACAACGAACACCGTTCTTCCTCTACGTCGACGAACTCCAGAACTTCGGCGGCGAAGGCAGCAACTTCACCAAAATCCTAAGCGAAGCCAGAGAATACCGGCTAGGTTGTTGGCTCGCCACACAGTACCTCCAACAACTCGCAACCGACATGCGGAGAGCAGTCGTCAACAACTGCCGCACCAAAATCACATTCAACCCCTCCGGAAGCGAAAACGAAAACCAGATCGCCGGAATGTTCCAAGGCCTCACCAAAGAACAACTGAAGGCACTTGGGAAGTACCGGGCAGCAGTCCAGAAACCCAGCAAGAAAAGCCACAACAACGCGGTCTTATTCGACACCTACCCGCCCTGGGAACCCGAAGACACCGACGTCGACCAACTCAAAAAACAGGGAACCGCCGCCTCTTCTATTTCATCGGCGCAGGTCAAGGCCTCACAGAGCCTCGGGAAAGGCAACAACGCCGGCGGCGACAAACACCGCGAACTACTCGCACAAGCCAAGAAACAACTCGAAGAACGCGGATTCACAGTCAACCTACTCTACCAAGACCAAGGCGACGAAAAACCGGACGGCCACGTACACCTACCCAACGAAGACATAGCACACCTCGAAGCCGAACACAGCACACTAAGCAGGCCTGTTAAAGTCCTGCGCAACCTCCAGCGAGCCGTCAAGGAAGACCGAGAAGTCTTCTACATCGTCGAAAACGGAAAAGCAGCCAAGCTTCAGAACATCGTCGACGACCCCAAAAACCGGCGCGGAGACCAGTACCAAGACGAAAACGGGTCCTACAGCTACTACACTGACGAAAGCGGAGAGGCCTACACCGACTTCGAAGACCTGGAAAACGCAGAGTACCGAATAATCGAAATCACAGATGAAGACCTGGAAGTCCACGATCAAAAAATAGAGCCAGAATGTCCCGAACTCGACCACAACACCAGTGAGGACCTAGAGCAGTTCTGCCTCTACCGCGAAGACGGATTCTGTACCGAACTCGAACAACCCTGCGTCCTCCTCCAAGAAGAATGACCGACGATCTCGAACTACGGGATATCGACCAAGCAGTCCTCCACGCCATCCAAGAAGGCCACAACGACACACAAAAAATCACTCAACACACCACCCTCGAAAACCACCACGTCCGCTACAGCCTCAAAAAACTAGAAAAACAAGGCCTGATCACGGTAGAGCAGCCCGACCAAATGGTTGAGAGAGTCGTCGACGGTCAGAAACGAGTGTTTCAACATCCGAAGAAAGCAGAGCTCACCGACAAAGGCCGCCGAACCCTCAGAGAAAGCGACCAAGAAGATCTAGAAGCCTACCAAAACCTGACCCACAAAGAGCTCGTTAAGAAAGTAAATCACCTAGAAACTGAAATACAAACCCTCAAAAATTCACTGGAGGCCTTCAGAAAGCAGGTCCAAGAACATCTATAACGTACATGTGTTTTGGGCTTACAGGTTTACGCATCTGTTGATCCCTAAGATAGAAATCGCCCTTCGTTTCAGGGATAAGCTCTACTCCCTCGTTAAAATATCATACGCACAATAAAACATCACTATTGCTGTAGGTGTTTACTAGAGAGGCAGTGAAAACTCAAACACAATCCAAGCCGCAAATACCAGCAAAAACAGTTCTGAAACAAGAGTGACGTTTGGCGGAGAAAGATGCTTTGACAGGAGCTGGTCACTCACTATCTCAAAGTTCTTCTCATTAGTGGGGTCATTAAAATTCCCGCCTTTCCTATAAAAAACCTCATATCCATTCGACTAAACCGCTTTTGCTCACTTGATCTTCTTGAGGTCGTGGTGTCGGAAATGGATGTTGGGTGTTCTGCCGTTTTCGAGTTTGACGGAGTATATGAAGTTGTCTTTAGAGTTCCCTGTTATTGATCCTATATCGTCGAATTCGATATCTGTAATTTCGGCTTTTTTGCCGTGTAAGCGGGTGTCTGGGCCTGTTTCTTTATTTAGTATGAGTTTGACCTTGTCTCCGACTTGGTAGGCCTGTGCGATTGTATTTCACTTCCTGGCTTGTTCTAACAGTTTTTGCTGTGTAAGTGTTGAAATAATTAGGAGGCGTTCTTCGGGTTCCATCTGCGCGAAGGCGTTTTTGTAGCGGTTGATTGTCTGGCGCGAGACGTCGACTTCGTTCGCTGTTTCTGACTGGTTTAGGTGTGTAATTGCGTCGATATACCTAGTAACTGTATCCCGCTCCAAGTTGTGTTTTTCAAGGATTTCGTCTGTCTTCATATTATGACATAGTTGGTTTGACTTTTTTATCTCTTAGATATCTCCGGCTTGCTTCATACTGTAGTGACCTGTCTGTGTGATGATGACGTGGTCAAGTACCTCAACGTCGAATATCTCCAGGCCCTGCTGGATTTCCCGTGTGAGTTGTTTGTCTTCGGGAGTGGCTTTTTTGTTGTTGCTGGGGTGGTTGTGTACTAGGATAACTGCTGAGGCGTTGGTTAGTACTGCGGTCCGGGCGATGTCTTTCAGGTCGGCAGGTGCTGAGTCTGTGGTGCCTAAGCCTATGAGTTTGTCTCCGATTACTTCGTTGTCTGATTTGAGGAAGACGGCGTAGAAGTGTTCTTTAGGCCTCTCCGACTGAAGGTTCTATAGTTGTGAAAGGGTAACTTGCTTCATCTACAGTATTCATTGTTGCTGCGTTGAAGAAAGTTGATTTTCCAACGCTCGGCTTCTTCGTCTTTGAGTTCTGCTGTGACTTGGATGCTTCCGACTTCGTGATTCAAGTTGAAACTCTCACCTCACACTTTACATATTGTAATTAACATTTATGAATACTTTTACATTGTGTAATAAAGAGAAGGTGCGGATCACCTGAAACAACAGCCCAGAAACAAGGCCCCACAAAAAGCCCAGAACCACACAAACAGGCATAAAAAACAGCCTTGAAACAGACCCCAACGAAAAAACCAGGCCTGAACTTCAGCTGTGGATTAGGCCTGGATGGTGTAGCGACTAACATGAGGGTCCCCCCAGGTAAGACGAGAACGAAAGAGAAAGCGCCTCAGTCGATTTTGTTCACCGCATCGGTCTGTCTATCGACTGAGCTGTGAGCGTACTTCTGCGTAGTCTGCTTAGATTTGTGACGGCACTGTTTTGCGGCGGTCGCTAGGTCAGCCTCCTGTGCTATGTACGTCGCCGTTGAATGCCGTATGCTGTACGGTGTAAGGTCCCGGTTCTCCAAATCAAGGCCTGCCTCCTCAGCGATTTTATGGAACACGGACCTTCTGAACGAGTCTTTATTGTACCGGTTACCCTTCTGTGTGAGCCACATTGCATCCCGGCCATCGTACTTGGAAATTGTCTCTCGCTCCTGCCTCCACTTCTTCAAGATTGAGACAGTCTCCGGCTTCAACGCGACTATCCAGTTCTCCCGACTTTTACTCGACTCCTCCTGCGGGATTCTCAGTACCCCGTTACTAGGATCAAACCATTGAATATTCGCCCTCTTCACCTCGATAGGCCTGAAGCCCGCATCCAACGCGACAAAAATCATCGAAGTGTACTTGAAGGAGTTGGCCTTCAAGAAGTCTGTTTTCCCGATCTCCTCCTTAGGCTTCTGTAACCGTTGCGCGAGATGCTTCTTCCACCGCGTCCGTTCTTCAGGCGTCAAAGAGTTGTAGTGCGGGATACTACCGTAGCTCATAGCAGCTTCACGCATCTTCCTCCTGTCCTCCTTAGTCAGGTACTCCCGAGGCTGATAACCTGTAGAAGGATCGCTGTACTCAATACTCGGATCCCACTCCACATCCCGGTTCCGGGCCTCACGCATCCACTTAAACAACGTCTGAACCGACTTCTGATAATGGCACTTCGTCGACTCCTTCAGACCATCTCGCTTTGCCAAGTCACGCATCCAGGCCTCCGCATGACCCACTTTAATGTCTTGGATAAATCGCTGCTCGTTGTTCCAGACCCAGCGGTAAAACAAGTCCAACTTGTTCATCCGATTCTTCGCCGTACTGTGGCTGTAACCTTCGGCCTTCGCCGGGTCCTTACCCAAATTAAGCATCCACTCCGCTAATTCGCGGCGATGCTCCTTGTAAGCGATCTCCTCTCTCGGGTTTAGAAATTCCGAGGCCTCATCCGTCAAAAGGACGATGCCCTGCACTTTGTTTTCGTCGTCAACCGTCATACTCATCGAATCCTCCTATACAGATCTAGATCACTTCGTAACAAAGTTTTAAATGGCTTATGTAAAGAGCCATTCAAATCTCTGTAATCGCTGTACTCCGTCGGGGTGCCAAAATTGACACCGGGGTCGCGTCCTTGAATTCGGGCCATAGCTGAAACACAGAGAAGGCCTCTAACCCGCGAAATCAAGAGGAAGGAAGCCTAGGCCGGGATTTGAACCCGGGCTCTCGTCCTTACCAAGGACGCGCTTTACCGCTAAGCTACCCAGGCAGGCATTCGATGATTGACCGGATTCGACTTTAGGGGTTTCGATCCGAT
>PWFW01000058.1 GCA_003554225.1 Halanaerobiaceae bacterium
CCAGCAGCTTTAAAGGTTTTTCCATTACCCATGATAATTTTGAAACCTCCAGCTTTATCTGTGAGGATTGTGCCAATGAATGCGAGGTTATTAGAATTCAGGCCAACGGCAAAACCATTGCAATGACCGGCGACCGCTGTGGTAAATGGGCCAGCGATCCCCGGGATATGGATGTCAAAGATGAGACCTCAGCCTGAAATCAGGGGAGGAAGGGCTGATTAATTTCTGACTGATTTAGTTCTGATGCTGTTTTTTTCCCACTGACCGGTTTGTATTTTTTGATTGAGGATTAGCCCCCATTATTGGGGGTTTTTCTTTTTCGATTTTCTGTTTTTTTTACCTGGAAAAGCTCAATTGCTAGTGGAACTATTGAAAGCTTATTGAAAAAGCTTAATTGATAAAGATCTATTGGTAATGTTCTATTAATAAAGGTAATGCTTTCAATTAATAAAATTCTAATATTAAAAGCTTTATTAAAATAATCTTTTGGCCTGTCAGCTGAAGCTGTAAAACAAATGAAAATTAATCTGTAGGTGAGAGGCTGCAGGTCAATAGCTCCAGGAGCCCCGGGTAATAACTGGTCATCAGCGACAAATAACAGAAAATTTATATTAGATAGACACAGCACACAAAGATCCTGGCACGTAAAGGAAATATTTTATAAAAGTATTTGCTCTGGGCAGAGGAAATATCTTGTAAAAGTATTTACACTGAGCAGAGGAAATGTTTGCAAGGGAATTTATCCTGAGTAGAAAGTGTGGGGGGATATCAATGTTAAAAGCTGCAGAAGCTGCAGAAAAAATTATCGACAATATCAGCCGCGTTATTATCGGAAAAAAAGGGGTGGTCGAATTGATGCTGGTGGCTCTTCTTGCCAGGGGGCACATTCTTTTTGACGATGTTCCAGGGGTTGGTAAAACCCGGCTGGCCAATTCGCTGGCCCGTTCTCTGGGGATTGATTTTGATCGAATTCAGTTTACCCCGGACCTCCAGCCGGCTGATGTTACCGGAATTTATTATTATAATCAAAGGGATAATGATTTTAAGTTTAGACCGGGTCCGGTGCATACCAATATTCTCCTGGCTGATGAGATCAACAGGGCGGTGCCCCGCACTCAGGCCAGTCTGCTGGAAGTTATGGAAGAGCGGCAGGTAACTGTGGAGGGGCAGACCTTTAAGCTGGAAGAGCCCTTTCTGGTGGTGGCAACTCAAAATCCGGTGGAGCTGGAGGGAACCTTTCCCCTGCCCGAAGCTCAGCTGGATCGCTTTCTTTTTAAGCTCAGGGTCGGCTACCCTGGAGAAAAGGAGGAAACCAGCATACTTCAGCATTACCGAAGCCGGGATCCCCTGCCAGAACTTGAGCCGGTGATCTCCCGGGAAGAGATAATTGCTCTCCAGGAAAAAGTCTTGCAGGTTGAACTGGCAGAGGATCTGCTGGGCTATATTACCAGACTGGTACGAAAAACCCGGGAAATTAAACTGGTAAAGCTGGGTTTAAGCCCCCGGGCTTCTCTGGCGATAATGCGGGCTGCAATGGCCAGGGCACTTCTCCAGGGGAGAGATTATGTTATTCCTGATGATATTCAGGAAGTCTTCTCTCCGGCTGCTGAACATCGGCTGCTGCTGGATGATAATGCCCGGCTCAGGGGAGAAAGCAGAGAAAAAATAATCAGGGAAGTGCTGCAGGAGGTTGAGGTGCCGGTAGAAGAGGGGGTATAAACGTTGTGATAAACTTAAAAACCTGGCTTGTGATATTTGCAGTTCTACTGGGGATGGGCTTACAGCTGGGGATACCGGCCCTGGTCTGGGGAAGTTTGACTTTCCTGGCACTACTGCTGCTCTCATATTTCTGGAATATTCTTTCTCTACGGGGATTAAATACGGAATTTAATCTTTCCCGGAAGAAGATTATGGCCGGAGAAGAGACTGATTTTATTATTGTCCTGGAAAATTTAAAGCTGCTGCCGCTGCCGGGACTGCAATTTAGCTGCAGTTTCTCCCGGGGGATCAGGCCCAGCAGTGCCAGATTTTTTCAGCAAATGCCGGGCAACAGGCAGCTTTTTCAGGATCTGGTCAGTTTGAACTGGTTTGAAAGGGTCAGGAGAAAATATACTTTGAGTCTGGAGGGAAGGGGGCGATATACCATTGACAGGGCTAAAGTGCAGAGTCAGGATTATTTCAACCTCTTTTCCCGGGAAAAAACTCTGGAACAGTCCCTGGAACTGCTGGTATATCCCAGACTTTATCAGGTGAGAGGCCGGCTTTTTAAAAATATCAAGACTGGCGGCACCAGAATGTCACGGGGCTGGATTTTTCAGGATCGGACCAATCGGGCCGGTGTCCGCGATTATCATTATACTGATTCCTGGAAGACCATTAACTGGAAGGTTTCTGCCCGCCATCAGGAATTGAAGTCCGACATCTATCATCCCTCACTGGAAACGGAAGTAGAGCTGCTGCTGGATGTCAGGACAACAGAGCATCACTGGCAGGGGTTTGAACCCAGCAAGCTGGAGGAAGCTATTGCCCTGACCGGTTCTCTGGCAGCTGAGCTGCTCAGACTGGATCTGGCGGTAGGCCTGACCAGCAATGGGCTGGGGAGAAGCGGCCAGGGTTTTCATCTAATTCCGGATAAAAATCCCCGCCAGCTGGAGATGATTCTCTCGGAACTGGCCTGCCTGCGGCCTTTATTTCGCCGAAAACTTTCCCGTTCTCTGGGAAAATTAAGTCCTGCTGCCCAAAAAATTGTGATAACCGGATATCCCCGGGGACTTGATCTGGAAAATCCTGTATATCTGAGAAATACCAGTCTGATAATCCTGGGTGATGAGCAGGAATTGCCTGATTTCCCCGAGGAAATTGCAGTTTATCGCTGTCTTCTCCAGCAGGAAGAGGGGGGATACTATGAGATTCAGCCGCTATAATCCAGGAGGAAAGCTGCTTTTTGCTGCTGTCAGCCTGATGATACTGCGCTATCCTCTCTCTCATATTGCTCTTGAGGCGGCTGATTTTGTCCTGAGCTGGCAGGGGGAGCTCTATCTGCTGCTGGTGCTTGTGCTGGGCGGGCTCTGGGGAGAACTCCCTGCTGATCTCAAATCAAATTATGCCAGGGCTATCAGTCTGGCTCTGCTCTCGGGATTACTGCTGCTGCCGGTCTGGCTGCTGAACTGGCCTCTATTATTTTTTATCCCGGTTATTCTGCTGTTGATTCTGCTTTCCCTGCGCCAGCAATTTTACAGCCGCCAGGTTGATTTTAGCGCTGAAATTCTTCGCCTTCAGCTTCTCTACCTGCTGGCTCTGCTGCTGGCCGGCTACCTGGAGTTAAGTGTTAATCCGGTTGAAATTCTGGTATTTCTGCTGCTGCTTTTTTTTCTGCAGGCAGCCTACAGTCCCGAAAAATCTCAGGAAGAAAAAGGAGAGAGAACCTGGCAGCCAGCCCTGCTGCTCTTTACCGCTTCACTGCTGCTGGCTCTGCTGCTGGGAATATTGTTTAATTTGCCTCTGCGGGCCCAGATTCAGACTGCAGCAAACATTTTCCTGAAGGGCTGGAACAGGCTGATGTCAGCTCTGGCTTATCTTATTGGATTGCTGGTTTATCCTGTATTTTTGCTGGCAGAACGATTAATTGACTTTGCCCGGGAAAGAGAAATAATGGGAGAATTAATCGGGGAGATTGTAGGTGAGCCTGAAGCACTTGAATTTCGGGAAGAGACTGTCAGCCAGCTGGAAGCTACCGGAATCGGCAGACTGATTTTGACAATAGTTATAGTGGCTGTTATCTTTTTTATCATCCGCAGGATATTAAAAGGGCGGGGAGAGGAAGATAAAGGTTTTACCGAGAAGCGCGAGTCTCTTCAGGCCGGACCCCTCCTGAAAAAGAATGCAGCAGAATTTATCGAACGGCTCAGGGAGGGATTTAAAGAGAGATTTGGACGACCCGATTATAATCTGAAAGACCCGGTGGAAAGGATCCGCTATCAGTATTATCAGTTTCTCCAGCTGGCTCAAAAATACAGCTACAAAAACCCGGGAGATTCTCCCAGGAAATATCTCATCAGTCTGCTGGAGCAGGAAAACTGGCAGAAGACAGCGGATCTCCTTGAGGAGTTTACTGTTCTTTATGAGCAGGCTCGCTATGCTGGCAGGGCCAGCAGGGAAGAGGCTGAGCAGGCAGAGAAGATCCGGGAGAAGCTGAGCAGAGCTGGAGGCAGTAACAATTCCAGCTGAGAAAACGAGGCAGAAAATTTACGGGTAAATCCTTAAAGTGGAACTCAGGAACTGGCTGACTGGCCGCTGCTTCTGGCTGTCAGTTCCTGTTCTTCTGTCTGCGAGGGCGCCAGCTGGTCCTTATACTGCAGCTGGTAGAGGTCATGATAGATGCCGCCCCGGGCTAACAGTTCCTGATGGTCTCCCATCTCCCTGATTTTACCCTTATGCATGACAACAATGCGGTCGGCATGCTGGATGGTGGAAAGACGGTGGGCGATTACAATGGTGGTGCGGTTTTCAGTCAGTTTATAAAGGGCATCCTGAATCAGAAGTTCGGTTTCGGTATCAATATTCGAAGTTGCCTCATCCAGCACCAGAATATCGGGATCATAGGCCAGGGTGCGGGCGAAGGCAATCAGCTGCTTTTCTCCGGCAGAGAAGGTAGAGCCCCGCTCCTGGACCTCATGTTCGTAGCTATTTTTCAGCCGGGAGATAAAGCCGTGAGCGTTAACATATTCAGCAGCCTGTCTGATTTCCTCCCGGGAGATATCATCCCGATGGAGGCTGATATTATCAGCCACCGTGCCGGTAAATAGAAATACCTCCTGGAGGACAACCCCGATGTGTTTCCTCAGTTCCCGGCGGTTAAAATCCTTGATATTGTAACCATCGACTGTTATTTCTCCCCGCTGTACATCATAGAAACGGCTGAGAAGTTTGATCATAGAGGACTTACCGGCCCCGGTTGCCCCTACCAGAGCAACGGTTTCTCCGGGTTCAATATCGAGATTAATATCCCTCAAAACCCATTCGTCATCATCATAGCTGAACCAGACATTTTTAAATTTAACCCGTCCCCGTACTTCCTGAGGAAGCGGCACAGGCCGGGCGGGATTTTCTATTTCTTCTTCAGTGTCAAGGATGGTAAAAATCCTTTCAGCCGAAGCCATGGCAGATTGCAGGGTGTTATACTTCTCCGTCAGGTCGTTGATCGGCTGGAAAAAGCGCCGGATATAATCGGTAAAGGCATAAAGAATCCCAAAACTTAAAGTTGACTGCAGAACCCGGCCTCCCCCGTACCAGATCAGGATGGCCAGGG
>PWFW01000200.1 GCA_003554225.1 Halanaerobiaceae bacterium
ATCAGTAGTCTGAGGGAAATAAATGGAGGTTTTGCAATGGAATTTGCTATTCTTCCGCTGGAAAAAATAGAAACCAGCTCCGGAAATGCCGGCAGCACTTTAAAGAAGAGAGCCTGAAAAATTTAACCCACTCCATTCAGGAGGTCGGTCAGCTGCAGCCGGTGATTGTTCTACCCGGGGAAGACCGGGACAGCTATCTTCTTATAGCCGGGGAGCGTCGTTACCGGGATCTTCTGCGGGATGAGAGCAGTTCTGATATCGCTGCTCTGATCCTGGATAATGATATTGAGCAGGATAAGATCTGGCAGATTAATTTAGTAGAAAATCTCCAGTGGGAGGATCTGGATGCGCTGGAGAGGGCCCGGGCTATCTCCCGTTATCTGGAAAAAAATAATTATAGCGTCAGCCAGGCCAGTCAGAAACTGGGCCTGGCCCGTACCACTCTGACGAAATGGCTTTTAATCCTGGAGATCCCAAAAAAATTTCAGCAGGCTGTGCTAAAAGAGGACAGCCCTCTGACCCTCTCCCATGTCAGTATTGCCCGGGGACTGGCCAACCGCACCGGCAATGAACAGCTTTCCCGGGAACTTATGCAGGCCGTTCTCAAGTTTAATTTAACCCGTCAGGAATGTATTGAGATTCGCAATATCTACAAAAAATACCTCCATCTAGAAATGGCAGAAGCGGTTGGAGCAGTGCTGCTCAAACGGGGTCGAAAGCAGGATGCTTCCGACCTGGAAAAACTGATTGATTAAGAAAAACGGCAGCAGCCGGCTAAGAAACTGCTGAAATCCTTCAGCCGGACTGGAGATAAACTGGAAAGCTATCTCAATGAAATTGGTTATCTGAATGAGCTGGAACGAGAAAGGTTAAAATCGGAGTTTATTTATATCTATCAGCTTCTCAAGATTATGCTGCCTGAACTTCAAGAAAAGGGCCTGGAAAAATTAATTGCAGAGGAAAAGAAATCCGCACTTTCCTGCCGGTAATAGGATTTCAGCTTCCGAGAACAGACCGTGCTATAGATCAGCGGTAATGGTTTCCTCTTCTATCTTTTCCAGAGCATCGGTCACCAGCTCTTCCACCGGAAGGGCTTTTTCTATTTCAGCAGTTGGTTCCGGGTAGGGTCTGGTAATTGGATTTTCTGGAATGAAAATTGTACAGCAGTCCTGGTGGGGTCGGATTGAGATATTATAGGTCTGGATATCTCTGGCCTGGCTGATAATATCCTGTTTATCCAGGGTTAAGAGAGGTCGCAGCACCGGCAGATCTGCAGCAGTGCTGATAGTTCTCAGGTTTGCTAGGGTCTGGCTGGCCACCTGGCCCAGGCTGTCTCCGGTTACAATTGCCTGCAAATTTTTGCTGGCTCCCAGCCTGGAAGCAATTCGCATCATCATCCTCCGCAGGATAGTGATGCTGTAATCCGACTGACAGTGTTTTTGAATTTCTCTCTGGATTTTAGTTATCTGGCTTAAAAAGAGGCGGGTTTCGCCATTAAAACGGGCCAGCCTGCGGGAGATGTCGCGCACCTTTTCCAGGGCCTTCTCTCCGGTATAGGGGGGAGTGTGAAAATGAAGTATATTAAGCCGGGCTCCCCTTCGCATCATCTGCCAGCCTGCCACCGGGCTGTCGATTCCGGCTGAAAGCAGCAGGAGAGCTGATTCTGCGGAGTCCAGGGGCAGTCCCCCCGAACCCTGATATCTTCTGGTAAAAATGTAGATGCTGTCTTTTCTGATATCAAGTTCCAGCAGGATATCAGGTTCATGAACATCAACGGTCAGCTCCTGCTGGGGGGCGGTCAGGGAGTTATTTACCTTTCTGAGAACCAGCCCACCTACCTCCCTGCTGATTTCAGGGCTGGTCAGGGGATAATCTTTATTGGCGCGGTTGGTTTCCACCTTAAAGGTTCCAGAATTTTGCTTCAGCTCCCGGGCCACCAGTTTGGCAGCACTCCCGGCAATTTTCTCCAGGTCAGCTGCTGGACCAAGGCTGAGGGCTGGGCTGAAATTAACTATGCCTGGCAGAAGCTTCAAAGATTTAACAGCCTCCTGGGGCATTTCCTCCAGTCTGGAGTTTAATCTTAAAAATATCCTGCCATAGGTGGTATCCAGCTGATAATCAAGCAGGCCAGCCAGACGACGTTTGATATCCTGTTGTAGAGCCAGGGAAAATTTTTTGAAGTTCTTTCCCTTGAGGCCCATCTCCCCGTATCTGATGATTATTACATCATACATATTATTGCCTCCTGTTATTGTTCCTGTAAATTCTCTGCAGTAAAATTATTGCAGCAGATCATATTCTTCCCGCAGGGCAGCAATAAATCTATCTACCTCTTCTGGCTGGTTCTCTCTGCCAAAACTGACTCTAAGAGCACCCTGCAGTTCGCCACCGGTTAATCCCATACTCTTTAGCACCCGGCTTTCTATATTTCTCCGGGCATGACAGGCAGAGCCGCTGGAAATATAAAAACCCCGGCTGCTCATAGCATTAACCAGAACCTCACCCGGCAGTTTTTTCAGAGAGAAATTGACTATATGGGGGGCAGATTCCCGGGGGGTGTTAACCCGGGCCTCCGGAATTTTTCTGGCGAGCTGCTGCAAAAAGTATTTCTTTAATCTGAGAAGCTTTTCAGGTTGATTACTTTCCTTTAATCGGGGTAGCTTTTTCAGGGCAGCTCCCAGTCCGGCGATGCCCGCTACATTTTCTGTGCCGCTGCGCAGTCTCTTCTCCTGGTCGCCGCCGGTGATAATCGGCTGCAGCAGATTTTTCTTTCTGACATATAAAAAGCCGGTTCCCTTGGGAGCACCAATTTTATGGCCGCTGAAGCTAACCAGGTCTGCCTGCCAATCCTGAATGGCAACAGGAAGATGGCCCAGACCCTGAACTGCATCGACATGGAAAAGAATATTTCCGGAGTGTTCTTTGCTTAATCTCCCGATCTCTTCTACCGGCTGCAGAGCGCCTGTTTCGTTGTTTACCTGCATTATGCTGACGAGAATTGTGTTGGGCTTGAGAGCCTGCTCAACCCTGGCAGGATCGATAATCCCCTGACTGTCAGGTTTAAGAAAGGTTACTTCCACATCCTTACTGTTTAAGTCCTTGAGGGTTCGGAAAACCGAGTCATGTTCAATCAGGCTGGAAATAATATGGAGAGGACGCTGGCGGCGGTTCTTCACCGGCCCCCGGAGGGCTAAGTTGTTGGCCTCGGTCCCCCCGGAGGTGAAGAAAATCTGCTCCTCCTCAACTTCCAGTAGTGAGGCTGCAGTTTTTCTGGTCTGTTTTAAAATCTTTTCGGCCTTCAACCCCAGTTTATGGACCGAAGAGGGGTTACCATAATCCTCCCTTAGAGTCTCTACCACTGCCTTGACTGCTGAGGGCAGACAGGTCGTGGTTGAGCTGTGATCAAAGTAGACCGACATGGTTAAACCTCCTGCTCTGAAATTAATGCTGCCGGGATCTCTTTTGCTGGCAGCAGAGTTGTCTTTACCAGAAAATCATTTTTTCATCTCTTTATCTTCAGTAATATCAGTAATTTCAATAATGACAGCAATAATTTTATCGTGCTTGGTAACAAATTTAATTATACCATAAATGATTTTAAGATAAAACAATGTCTTTACCAGGAGAGGTATGTGAATAAATGACAAATTACCAGGTGATTTAAAAAGGAGGCTTGGGTTTTATATTGAATTATAATAAAAGCAGCGGTCTCGGGATGGTCTTGCATATATAGCCGGGGAAGGATATAATAAAAATAAATGTATTCCTGTAATTATTTTGTTTTCGGCCAGACAGTTTTTGACTGGAGTTAGGAGTGAGAGAGTGAAATTATTTGATACCCATGCTCACCTGGATTTTTCCAGGTTTGACAGGGACAGAGATAAGGTGCTGAAAAGAGCCCGGGAAGCCGGAGTTGTTAATATTCTGACAGTTGGAGCAGATCTAAACTCCAGCTACAGGGCAGTTGAGCTGGCAGAAAGCATTCCGGGTTTGGCAGCTGCAGTCGGCCTCCATCCTCATGATGCCAGGGATTTTACCCCGGAGACAGCCCGAAAATTGCAAAAGCTGGTCGAAAAGGAAGCTGTTAAAGCTCTGGGTGAGACCGGGCTGGACTTTTATTATGATAATTCTCCCCGGGATCAGCAGCGGCAGGCTTTCCGCTCTCAGCTGAGGCTGGCAGCCGGGCTGGATATGCCGGTTATTGTTCATTCCCGCGAGGCTGAGCAGGACACTCTTAAAATACTGGAAGAGGAGGGCTCCGGCCTGGCAGGGGTAGTGCACTGCTATTCCAGCAGTGCCGAAATGGCAGAGAGACTGGTAGAACTAGGCTTTCACCTGGGTTTTACCGGCCTGATTACCTTCAGGAAACTGGGCTGGCTGCGGGAAATAGTCGGGCAGACACCACCGGAGAGAATTCTTTTGGAAACAGATTGCCCCTATATGGCTCCCGAACCGAAAAGAGGTCAGCGCAATGAACCCTCCTACCTTAAGTATATAGCTGAGGTTGCTGCCGACTGTCTCAATCTGTCGGTTGAGGAAATAGCTGAGATAACAACGGCAAACGGGCAGCGGCTCTTTGGGCTGGAAAATTATTGTAGATTGGAGGATTAGATTTAGAATGCTGGGCACTGGTGAACTGGGCAGGGTTCTGATTGTCCTGGGATTAATTTTTTTATTCCTGGGAATAATTATCAGCCTGGGTGGTTTCCCGGGCTGGCTGGGCAACCTTCCCGGCGATATAAGGATTGAGAGAGAAAATTTTAGCTTTTATTTTCCTCTGACCACCATGATTTTGCTTAGTTTACTGTTAAACCTTATTTTTAGGATAATAAATTACCTGGGTTAAGCTGACCGGCAGATGTTGGCGGAAGCAGGCCAGTATTATTCTGTCATCATCAGAAAAATTTAGGAGGAATGGCAAACAATGAATCAGAAAATTTATTTCAATGGTGAAATTGTTCCCCGGGAAGAAGCTCTGGTTGATATCGAAGATCGGGGTTATCAGTTTGCCGATGGAGTATATGAAGTTATTGCTGTTTATCAGGGGAAGCCTTTTAAATTAATGGAGCACCTTGAAAGGCTGGCTTTTTCGGCTGCTGAACTGGAGATATCCTGTCCCGGGATCAATCAATTGCAGCATGAGACAGAAAGTTATCTGGCTTCTCTCAACCAGACAGAAGAGGATATCAGCATCTATATTCAGTTAACCCGGGGTGCCTGTCCTCGCACCCATGCTTATCCCGATGACCTTGACCCGGTATTGATCATGAAGGCTGGTTCTCTGGAATTAAGGCCGGATGAATACTATCAAAACGGAGTTAAGATTATCACCAGACCCGATGAACGCTGGTCGAAGTGTTATATTAAATCGATTGCTCTGCTGCCCAATGTTATGGCCAAGAAAGCGGCCAAGAGAGCCCGGGCCTATGAAGCTGTCATGCATCGGGATGGTTTTGTCACAGAGGGTTCCTCCTCCAACCTCTTTCTGGTTGAAGGGGACAGCTTGCTTACTCCTCCAGCCAGCAACTACATCTTAAATGGCATAACCAGACAGACGGTAATTCAGGAGATAGGACCGAAGCTGAGCCTTGAAGTTCGAGAGCAGAGCATCAGCCTGGACCGGCTTTTCAGAGCTGAAGAAGTATTTTTGACCGGAACCACTACAGAAATAATGCCTGTTGTTCGAATAGATGAGAGGGAAGTGGGCCAAGGTCGAGTTGGAGAATTAACCGGCAGGATTTTAACAGCTTACCGAGAATTAACCAGAGCTTAGACTCTGGGCAGAGAGATGCAGGAGGTTAGCGGCTATGATAGAAGGCGAGATAGAAATTACCAGCAAATACGGGCTGCGTGCTAAATCAGCAGAAAGTTTTGTGGAGACGGCCAGCAGGTTTGCTGCTGAAATTGAAGTTTTAAAAGATGGGCAGCTTGCTAATGCCAAAAGCATTATCAGTGTGCTGAATCTGGATGCCCGAGAGGGCGACAGGCTTGTCATCCGGGCTGAGGGACCAGATGAGGAAGCGGCCTTTGCCAGGCTGTCAGGTTTTTTGCAGGAGGAATAACCATATCTGGAGGAGATAATCTTGAAATCACTGGCCATCAACCCCGGCTCAACCTCTACCAAAGTGGCTGTCTTTTCAGGGGAAAGAGAAATCTGGATCCGGGATATCAATCACAGCCGGGAGGAGATAGAGTCTTTTGCCAAACTTATTGACCAACTGGACTGGCGTCGGGATTTGATTTTAGATGCTCTTAAAGAAGGGGGATTCTCGCCTGAAGAATTTGATTTTATCATGGCCCGGGGCGGTCTGCTTGACCCCATACCGGGCGGTACCTACCTGATTGATGAGGAGATGGTTCAGGACCTCAGACAGGGGAAAAACGGCGAGCATGCTTCCAATCTGGCTGCCATAATTGCCAGGCAGCTGGCTGACAAGACAGATGTACCTGCCTATACCGTTGATCCAGTGTCCCTGGACGAATTTGAACCAGAGGCCAGGCTTTCCGGGCTGCCGGAACTGCCTCGCAAATGTCAGTCCCATGCCCTGAATCTCAAGGCCACAGCCAGAAAGACAGCCGAGAAGCTGGACCAGGATTTTAATGATATCAATCTGATAGGGGTGCACCTGGGAGGGGGTATTTCCATTGCGGCTCTGAAGAGAGGCCGCATTGTGGATGTTAATAATGCCAATCAGGGAGGACCCTATTCTCCGGAAAGAGCCGGAACTCTGCCCAGTCTGGATCTAGTAGAATATATTTATCGGAACAGGCCAGAAGCAGAGGAGATCAAGGGGAAAATAGTGGGAAGAGGGGGACTGGTGGCCTACCTGGGGACAGCTGATGGCCGAAAGGTTGAGGAGCGGATTTCTGCCGGTGACCGGGAGGCTGAGCTCATTTATCAGGGCATGATCTATCAAATTGCTAAAGAGACTGGTGCCATGGCTGCAGTTCTATCAGGTGAGATCGCTGCCATTTTTCTCACCGGCGGTCTGGCCAATTCAGATTACCTGGTAGAAAGGCTGAAAAAGAGGATTGAATTCCTCGCCCCGGTCTATCTCTTTCCCGGGGCAGCTGAGATGGAGCATCTGGTAGCCGGGGGGCTGAGAGTAATGCGAGGAGAAGAAAAGGTCAGGAGCTATGTCGAAGCTAGGAGGTAACCGGGATGCCCAGCAGTCAGGAACTTAGCAGCAGATTAGAGGATATCCTCGCCAGAACTGTTTCCTGTATCGGAGAGAGCAGGGATCAGCTTTTTGAAATCGCAGAATCTTCCCGTCGGGAAATTGAGAGCATTGAGGCCAAGCTCTCACTGGCCAGGCAAGAAATTTCCGAACTTTCCGCCGAGATAGAGCAGGGGATAGATTCAAACAGCAGGTCAGACCCGGATATCTCCCGGAAGGAGCTTACTGTTTTCCAAAAAAAGAAGGAGAAAACTCAGCAGCAGATAAATCAGCTGGTCAAGAAGATCAAGGTTATGGAGAAGGTCAACCAGCGGGCAGAAAGCCTGGTTAGTCGGATGGGGGTGGTCAATGATTTTCTTCAGGGGCGGATGATAAACATCTCTGAGAGGCTTGAGAATCTAAGCAGCAGGGAGGATTTCATCTATAAAATAATTGAAACTCAGGAAAAAGAGAGGAAGAGAGTAGCCCGGGAAATTCACGATGGGCAGGCCCAATCTCTTGCCAACCTGATACTTAGAGTGGAAATAGCCCAGAAGGTAATGGAGAATGACAGGGAGCAGGCCTTCAGGGAACTGGAAGAACTTAAAAGGATAGTTAAAAGTTCTGTTACTGATGTCCGGAAAATAATCTATGCTCTCCATCCGATGTCTCTGGAAGAACTGGGCCTTTTACCTACCCTGAGAAGGTATATTGATAAATTCATTGAAGAAACAGGGGTAATGATAGACTTTGAAGTGCTGGGAGAGGCAGAGAAACTGCCTGCCGGTTACGATGTTACTATTTTCAGGCTGATTCAGGAGGGCTTAAATAACATAAAAAAACATGCAGAGGCCAGCAGCGGCAGAGTTGAGCTGGGGTTTGACAGTCAGAATATCAGCATATTAATTTCTGACAATGGTCAGGGTTTCGAAATTACTGAGAGACAGGGGAACTGCTACGGGCTTTCCAGCATGAAAGAGAGATGCAGCTTGCTGCAGGGCGAACTTCAGATAAACTCCAATCCCGGCCAGGGGACCAGGATAGATATCAGGTTGCCGGTCAAGCATAGAGGGTGATATGACAGTGAAAAAAACCAAGGTACTGGTAGCAGATGATCATGAACTTGTCAGGGAAGGTATAGTTAAACTGTTAAATTTATTTGAGAGCTATGAAGTTGTAGGAGAAGCGGCTGATGGGCTGGAAGCTATCTCCCGGGTTAGAGAACATTTTCCTGATCTGGTGCTGATGGATCTCAATATGCCTCGAATGAACGGGATTGATGCCATCCGCAAGATTAAAGAAGTGAGCCCTGAGATTCTGGTGATCATCCTGACCATCCATGATGATGAAGAATATGTTTACAAGGTAACCAATGCCGGTGCTGAAGGATTTATTCAGAAGGATATAACCTCCGGCGAGCTTAAGGATGCCCTGGACTCGGTGCTTAAAGGAGAGACAGTGTTTCCCAGATCAATAGTTCCCGATAGCAGAAATGGCAAGGATATAAGTGTTGATTATCAGGAACTTCTCAGCAACAGGGAGTACGAGGTTTTAAGTCTGCTGGCCCGGGGTATGAGTAACCGCCAGATTTCTGAAGAACTCTTTATCAGCGAAAAGACTGTAAAGAATCATGTCAGCAACATTCTCCGGAAGCTTGATGTCAACGACAGGACCCAGGCTGTAATAACCGCCCTCAAGCACGGCCTGGTCAGGCTGAAATGAGGAGGAAAAATATGCCCGATATCACCACGCCAAGCGGGGTGAAGGATATTCTAAAAGAGTATGATATAAATATTAACCGGGGACTGGGGCAGAACTTTCTGGTTGACAGCAATATTCTGGAGAAAATGGTTGAAGCCGCCTGTCTGGATGCCGGAGACAGGGTGGTAGAGATAGGGCCGGGTCTGGGAGCCTTAACCGGAGCCTTGGTAGATGCTCTGCCGGAGGGGCAGGTTCTGGCTGTGGAAAAGGATTCCCGTCTCTGCCAGGTCCTGCAGGATCTCTTTCACCAGGAAGAGAATGTTGAGATAATCTGCGGGGATGCCCTGGAGTTTAATTGGGCTGAGGAATTGACTGCCAGGGGGTTCGGCAAAGGTGGTTACCAGGTGGTAGCCAATCTGCCCTACTACATTACCAGCCCGATAATCAGGCTCTTTCTGGAACTTTCACCAACTCCTGAAAGCTTGATCTTTATGGTTCAGAAGGAAGTCGGTGAGAGAATAGCAGCCAGTCCGGGCAGCAAGGCCTATGGAACTCTTAGTATAGCGGTGCAGTACTATGCCGAGCCGGAGATGATCTACCAGGTTCCATCCACGGTGTTCTGGCCCCGTCCCGAGGTAGAATCAGTTATCCTGAGGCTCAAGCCCGGGGAAAACAGGGAAGAGAGGGCAGATAATGAAGAACTGTTCTTTAAAATTGTCCGGGCTTTATTTCAGCAGCGCCGTAAGACCATCAGGAATTCTCTCAGCAAAGCTGCTGAAATAGACCTCTCACGGGAACTTGTAGGCCGGGCTCTGGAGAGGGCTGGAATTAATTCCCGGATACGGGGGGAGAAACTTACCTGGCAGGAAATTGTTGAGCTAAGCGATATTATAAATGCTCTTTTAGCAGAGGTCGGTGATTAAGATGAAATTTATCAGCCCCACTGATGGAAGTCTGTCTCTCAACCAAACCTATCAGACCATCATGAAGTTTGTCAGAGAATATCCCGATAATGCCTATAAGTTGATAATTGGCACCGATTCCCAGCCAGGATGCGATGAGGCCTCCTTTGTGACGGCGATAGTGATCTACCGAATCGGAAGGGGAGGACGCTTTTTTTACCACCGGGATACCGCTCCGGATCGGGCTGGTTTCAAACAGAGGATCTTTTATGAGGTATCACGCAGTCTGCAGGTTGCCAGCAAACTGACGGGTATGCTGGCTGAGGAGAAAGAATTGAATGAAGAACTGGAGATTGAGATTCATGTTGATGTAGGGGAAAAGGGCCCGACCAGCACAATCATCAAAGAGGTTGTCGGAATGGTTGTTGGCAGCGGTTATGATGCTCTGATCAAGCCTGAGGCCTATGCGGCCTCTTCGGTGGCTGACAAGTTTACCCGCTAATTTTTTAGCTGTTTATTGAAATTTTTTTGTTATCATCCAGGCCGGTGCAGGTTTTGCAAAATAAAGCATTTCTAAAAGGAGCCGATAATCTTGGCTATTGAAATTGCAGTCGGTCTTCTGGGAGGGCTGGCTCTTTTTATTTACGGAATGAGGCAGATGAGCGAGGGACTGCAGAAAACTGCCGGAAAGCGTCTCAGACATCTGCTGGCTTCCTTAACCACCAGACCTACCATGGGAATCCTGGTGGGGACTGGGGTCACGGCAATAATCCAGAGCAGCAGTGCCACCACTGTTATGGTAGTAGGTTTTGTCAATGCTGGACTGATGACCCTGGCCCAGTCGATCGGTGTCATCATGGGAGCTAATATCGGTACGACTGTCACTGCTCAGTTGATCTCCTTTGATCTGGGAGATTACGCCTTTCACGCCATTTTTCTGGGAGTGGCCCTCTATCTCTTTACCAAAAATAAAAAATATACCTATATCGGCCAGACCATCCTGGGTTTTGGCATTCTTTTTCTGGGCCTAAATATTATGAGCGAAACCATGATGCCGCTGAGGGATTCTCCGGTTTTTATGGAGTTGATGGCTTCACTCAGCGCTTATCCGATCCTGGGTTTAATGGCAGGTATAGTAGTTACCTTTGCGGTTCAAAGCAGCACCGCTTCCTTCGGTATCCTGCTGGGACTGGCTTCGGTGGGGGTGATTGATTATCAGGCTGCTATTCCGATAATTTTAGGGGAAAATATCGGGACCACTTTCACCGCTGCCCTTTCCAGTCTGGGCGCTAACCTGACCAGCAAGAGGGCGGCGGCTGCTCACTTTATGTTTAATGTTTTTGGTTCGACTCTGGTCCTGCTGATGATCTATCTGGTACCTGGTTTTATGCCCCGGCTGGAAAGCCTGATGGTTGGGCTTTTCCGATTTTTTAACACTCCCCGAACCATGGAAAGAATGCTGGCAAATACTCATACTGCCTTTAATATTGTCAATACCTTAATCTGGCTGCCCTTCGTCGGCTTCATCGAAAAGACTGTTACCAGACTTATCCCCGGGGAGGATATGACTATCAAACGGGGTTTGAGCTATATCGACGAAAGAATGAAAAGTACTCCTAGTGTAGCTCTGGAACAGGTTAAAGAAGAAGTCCTGAGGATGCAGGAGATCACCCGTGATATGATTGAGGAAGCTTTCCGAAGTATGCTGCAGGCTGATCCGGAACTGGCCGATGAGGTAATAAAAAAAGAGGAGATTATCAATGAAATTCAGGAAGATCTGCTCCATTTTCTGACCTCTCTGAAGAGCAGCTCGCTTTCGGAGGATGAGGTTAGAGAGAGAGATTATTTCATTGCTGTAGCTGACCTGGTTGAAAGCATGGCAGATGATGCTGATGATATGGCTGATCTAGCTCATTACATAAAGGAAAATGATGTTAGTTTTTCAGCAGAAGCTCGGGAGAGTCTGGAAGAGGTGGCCCGGGTGGTTCTGGAGCTGGTCGATAAATCAATCAGGCTGGGGGAGGAAGAGAATTACGAACTGGTCCCGGATCTGATTAACGGTGAGCGGGAAATGGATACCCGACAGCTGGAATACCGGAATGATCATATGACCCGGCTAAAGAAGGGTATCTGCGAGCCTACAGCCGGCATTATTTACCTGGAAGCGATTGAAGATATCGAGCATCTGACCGATCAGATGGCCGATATCGCTCACTGTCTGATGGAGAAATAGATTTTTGATTCCTGCCGATCCGCTAATGGTGCCGAAGACACTACTGGAGATGATCTTACATGGAAGCCTATTCCCGTTCAGCCCGGGGTAAAAAGGTGCTCTATCTCAGTCTGGCAGCTAATTTTCTGCTGGCAGTCCTGAAAATATTTTTAGGAACAATAGCGAACAGCGCAGCTCTGGTAGCTGATGGCTTTCATTCCTTTTCTGATATGGTAACCTCTCTGGGAGTTTTACTGGCAGTTATTTTTGCCAGCAAACCTCCCGATCATAACCATCATTACGGTCATGGTCAGGCCGAGCCCCTGGCTGCTACCTTTCTGGGAGTTATCCTCCTGCTGACCGCCCTGGGGTTGGGTTATAATATGGTTACCAACCTGCTGGCAGGAGAGACGTCTCTACCGGGCTGGCTGGCAGCAGCTGGAGCTTTTATTTCACTAATTGTTAAAGAGCTGCTTTATCGCTATTCCTACAAAGTGGGAAGTTCCACTGATAATCAGGCGTTGATAGCAGATGCCTGGCATCATCGCAGTGATGCTCTTTCCTCGGTTGCTGCTCTTGCTGGGATTGTGGGAGCCCGGCTGGGTTTTCTTTTCCTGGACCCACTTGCAGGGCTGCTGGTTGCCGGATTAATATTGAAAGTTGGAGTTGAGATAATGAGCAGCAGCTTTGTTAATCTTCTGGGACGGGCTCCCCGTAAGGATAAAATGGAGAAGCTGGAGACTGAAGCTCTGGGAATCGCAGGGGTAAAGGATGTCCTGGAGATCAAAGCGCGGTATCACGGGGCTGATCTTTATATTGATATTAAAATCACTGTTAATCCAGAGATAACAGTAGCTGAAGGTCATGAAATTGCCTCGCTGGTTAAAACAAAACTGCTGCGAGATTATCCCGAGGCTCAGGAGGTTTTAGTCCATGTTGATCCGGATGAGCAGGAGGGTCTGAAACTTAAGTAAGGAGGTTTTTTCAGTTATGAGCAGAGAGCTGCTCCAGGTGCTGGCCCAGCGACCTGGCTGTACCGGCAGCGGCATGTATCTCCAGTCGCTCTACCGGGCGGCCAGCAAAGCTTCCTTTGACCAGGCAGTGGTAGCTGCAGCCAGCCAGAATAACAAATATCAGGATCTCGGCTATCTGGAGAGAGAGGATTTTTATCCGGTTCTTTTTGAAAGTGAAGAACTGCCCTGCAGGATATTTGGTATGAGTGATGTCATGCCCTATGAAAGTAGCCGTTACTGTGATATGAGCAGGGATGAACAGCAGTGCTGGGAGGCTGCTTTTCGGACCCGAACAATGGAAGCCCGGCAGAGTCTGGCCTGGCCGGTAATTATCACACATCACCTTTGGCTTTTAACTGCTGTTACTGCTGAAGATTTTCCCGATCTTCCGGTGCTGGGGATCTGTCATGGTACGGGGATTAGACAGCTAAAAAAGAATCCCAGATTTGCCGAAAGAGTTAAGCGCGGTATTGCCCGGCTGGATAGAATATTTGCCCCGAATAGCTTTCAAAAACAAGAGATTGGCAGGCTTTTTGATTATCCTGCTGAAAAAATTACAGTAACCGGACTGGGTTATAATAAGGAGAACTTCTTTTTTCCTGATGAGAGAGAGTTGACCGAGAGACTGGAGAAAAAAGAGGCAGAAATTATTTATGCAGGTAAACTCAGCCTCTCCAAGGGCGTCATTTCACTACTCAGGGCCTGTGAGCTGATTTCAGAGCTGGATTTTCAGCTAACTCTGATTGGTTCAGGTCAGGGCAGGGAAAAAAAGAAGATTACCAGGCTGGCAGAGAGGGTGTCCTATCCGGTAAAATTAACCGGACAGCTGGAGCAGCAAAAAGTCGGCCAACTGCTGCGCCAGGCCGATCTTTTCTGTCTGCCCTCTTTTTATGAGGGGTTTGCCCTGGTGCTGCTGGAGGCACTGGCTTCCGGTTTGAGAGTGGTCAGCAGCGAGCTTCCTGGAGTGAGAAAATGGCTGCCGGAGAGAATCCGGCAGAGTTCAGTGGTGGAGTTTGTCGGGCTGCCGGAATTAAAGAATGTTGACCAGCCGCTAGAGGATCAGCTGCCCGGTTATGAAGCTGAACTGGCAGCTGCTCTGAAAAAGCAGCTGGTGCAGAGGAGAAAACTGGATTATATTCAGGATGAGGATTATCGTTCAGCTGTTAAAAGTTTATCCTGGGAAGGGGTTTTTAAGCGCTTACAAAGTCATTTTCCCAGGAGGTGATCTGACTGGAAAGCCCTTCAGGAAGAAAAAAGCTTTTATCTTATCCTCATGAAGGGCTTTTTGTTTTTCTGCCGCCCTGCTGCTAAAAGGTGATAATTAGTTTCAGTTTTTGGTCATTTTTTAATTAACTGGAATGAGACTTTTTAATACCAGATCAGATTTCTCTTAAGACTATTTTTAGCCAGAAATATATGTGATTCAGCTTTGGATTTAAAAGGTGTTCTAAACCGTAATGCTTTATTAAATTGCTAACAAAATATTACAGTCAGGCCTCAAAGTTAACTGATCTGATAGTGCGGGACCTCTACCGCCTGGCGGATTCTTCTTAAAGCTTCCTGAATTTCTTCATATTTGCTGGCATAGGAGAGGCGCAGGAATTCTTTCTCTTCCGAGGAGTTTCTGCTGCCAAAACATTCGCGATGTAAAACGGCCACCCCTGCCTTTTCCAGTAGATGCTGCTGCAGAGCTGCAGCATCCCTGAAGCCCAGGTTGCGGCAGGCTGCAGTTACATCGGCAAAGGCATAGAAAGCTCCGGCGGGTTTAGGACAGCTTATGCCCTCAATCTCATTGAGCCCCTGCCAGATCAGCTCCCGCCGTCTTTTAAGCTCTGCCACCATGTTTTTCAAAGAGTCTCTGCTTTCGGTTAGAGCTTTAATTCCAGCGTGCTGGGTAAAGGTGGCAGTACAGGAAACCGAGTTGGTAATGAGTTTGCTGATAACATCAATAAGTTTTTGGGGGCCGGCGGCAAAACCTATTCTCCAGCCTGTCATGGCAAAGGATTTGGAAAATCCGTCTATCAGCAGGGTATTATCTCTGACTTTGGATAACTCAGCCAGGCTTGGTGCCCTCTCTTCATAAACCAGCTCAGAATATACCTCATCGGAGATTGCCCAGAGATCATGGGTGCTGATGAGTTCAGCAAGCTGTTTAATTTTATTCCGGGATATTATACTGCCGGTGGGGTTGTGAGGTGAGTTGATTATAATTCCCCCGGTTCGGGAACTGATCAACTCCTGAAGTTCAGAAAGATTAAAGGCAAAATCATATTCTGGCCTCAGCGGTAGAGCCCGGGGAATTCCTCCCAGAAGCTCAATCGCCGATTCATAAATAGGAAACCCGGGATTGGGATAGATTACTTCCATACCGGGTTCAACCAGAGCCAGCAGACCATAAAAAATTAAGGGCTTGGCCCCGGGAGCAACTACAGTTTCAGCCGGTGAATAGTCAATCTTCCTGGTCTGTCTGAGATAATTAGCAATCTCTTTCCGCAGTTCAGGAATTCCAGCCGAGGGGCTGTATCCGGTTTTATCATTTCTGATAGCAGAGATGCCGGCTTCTTTAATTTTTTCAGGGGTTGTGAAATCAGGCTCCCCTATTGCCAGACTTATTATGTCTCTCCCCGCAGCTGTCAGCCTTCCCACCTCTTCCAGTACTTCAAAAGCAACTTCTGAACCAAGACCATTTACCCGTTGTGCTAGCTGCATGATACAGCCTCCTCTCTTTAATGTTGTAGCCTGTTAAAGCATTATATAATTAACTCCCATTATATCAAACTAAGGTCAAAGGTCAAGGGCAATTTTTTTCTGTAAAGGCAGGTATCGGTTTAAGAGACCGGGAAATAATATATAGAGTTTGAAAGGAGGATGAAGAAATTGGATAAAGCCACTTTTCGGAAATATGGCCATCAACTGGTAGACTGGATTGCCGATTACTTTGAGGGGGTGGATGAGTATCCTGTGAAATCCCGGGTTAAACCCGGTGAAATTAAAGCCAGCCTGCCCGGCTCTCCTCCCAGCAGAGGTGAAGATATGGAGGATATCTGGCAGGATTTTCAGAAGATAATTCTGCCGGGGATCACTCACTGGCAGCATCCGGGCTGGTTTGCCTATTTTCCCGCCAATAACAGCCCGGCCTCGGTGCTGGGTGAGCTGCTCTCTGCCGGACTGGGCGCACAGTGTATGATCTGGGCCACCTCCCCTGCTGCGGAAGAGCTGGAGGAGGTGGTGCTGGACTGGCTGAGGCAGATGCTGGGTCTCCCGGAGGGGTTAAAAGGGGTGATTCAGGATACCGCTTCAACTGCCACCCTGGTTGCTCTTCTGACCGCCCGGGAGGTTGCCACGAATTTTTCCAGCAATGATAGGGGAATTCAGGAAAGTTTAAAAATTTACAGTTCTCAGGAAACCCACTCCAGTATTGAGAAGGGGATGAAAATAGCAGGATACGGACGGGAGAACCTGCGCTATATTGCTACCGATGAGGATTATGCTCTCCGGCCTGATAAGCTGGAGGAAGCGATTCAGGAAGATATTAAAGCAGGAGAGAAGCCGGCCTGTGTGGTAGCTACCATCGGGACCACCTCTTCAACGGCTATAGATCCTCTTCCTGAAATTGGAGAGATCTGTGATCGCTATGATATATGGCTGCATGTTGATGCGGCATTTGCTGGCACTGCAGCCCTTCTTGAGGAAAAAAGGGATCTGCTGTCAGGAGCAGAATACCTCGATTCCTTTGTTTTTAATCCTCACAAATGGATGCTGACAAATTTTGACTGTTCGGCTTATTTTGTCAGGGATCCAGAACTTCTAATCCGAACCCTGGCGATCAATCCTGAATATCTTAAGACTGCCCGAGATGAGGAAGTCAATAATTATCGGGATTGGGGTATTCAGCTGGGTCGGCGCTTTCGGGCCCTGAAGCTCTGGTTTGTGATCCGTGATTATGGAGTTGAGGGAATTAAAAATATTATCAGGAAGCATATTGAGCTAGCTGAAGAATTTGCCGGCTGGATCCAGGAAAGCGAGGAACTGGAGCTGCTGGCGCCTGTCAGCACCAGCCTGGTCTGTTTCCGCTGGAATGATGGCATAACCTCAAGGGAAGAACTTAATAGGATTAATGAAGAAATGCTTAAAAGAATTAATGAGAGCGGTGAGGTCTATCTCACCCATACCAAACTTGATGATAAATATACCATTCGGCTGGCTATTGGCCAGCGGACTACAGGAAAAAAACAGGTCGAGCGGGCCTGGGAGATTATTGAGCGGGCAGCTGCTGAGGTGACAGCTGGTTGAGGTAACAGCTAGTTGATATCAGCATAGATCGGAATAGCTAAAGATGTCAGGGATAACGAGGTAATAACGAGGGTAAAGCGAGGCTGAAATGTATAGCTAATGCAGGAGGTCATATAGCAGATGACGGACAGAGAGTTAAAAAAAGAAAATCAAATTTCGAATGAGACTGATGGTAATAAAGGGGTTGAGCCTGGACTTTTTGATATGCATGTTCACTCCAGTTTTTCAGCTGATTCAGATACCGGACTGGCTGAGTATGCAGTCCGGGCCGGGGAGCTGAAACTTAAGGGACTCTGTTTTACCGAACATGCAGATTATAATCCTGGGGAAGAAGATTATGATTTCTTTTCCTATCAGGATTTTATTATTTCTCTCAAGAACCTTCAGGATTCTCTAAAAAAGAGTAATACTGAATTGTATCTGCTTAAGGGTATTGAGTACTCTGAACCACACCTTTACCATAGAAAGTTTCAGGAGCTTAAGGAGAAAAGCTTCGATATGATTATGGCTGCGGTGCACTGGGTTAAAGGTGGTTTTGTAGGAGACCAGGAGATAACTGCAAAATATTCACCCCGGGAGATATTCAGTGTTTATTATGATAAACTGCTTAAAACAGCTAAGTTTGGTGGTTATGATGTTCTGGCTCACTTTGATTTTCCCCGGCGCTATCTGGGAGCAGAAGCTGCCAGAGGATTTGCCAGGATTGAGAGTAAGATCTTAAAGGTCCTGATTGAGCAGGATATAGTTCTGGAAGTTAATACCTCTCCAGTCAGGAAAGCCGGACTGGAACCCATGCCCTCAGCCCGTATTCTCTCAGAGTATTATCGCCTGGGAGGACGGAAGGTTATTCTCGGTTCCGATGCTCACAGTCTGGAAGAGCTGGGGCGGGATCTTGATCAAGCTTATAGCCTGGTTCAGAAAATCGGGCTGACGGCAGGGTATTTTAAAGATCGGACCTTTAGACCTTGTTAAGCAGTTAGCAAGGGAAGATAGGATCCTTAAGGGATTTTACCAGCATAAGTGCCGGTATTACTGAGGTAATCAGGACTTTTGTTAAAATTAGCAGGGCAATTTTTATAACAGACCTTCATGTTCTTTTAGAGCACCCCAAAAGGTACATATATCAGCAGTAAACCGCCATGCTTCTTTGGAACACAAAAATATATGGAAATATCACGAAGAATCAAGAAAATTAATCAAAAAAGGTGGGATAAAATGGCTGAAAAAGTGGCCAAGACAGTATTTATTTCAGCAGATATGGAAGGTGTCAGTTCCCTGGCTGCCAGCGAGGAGGTCAGCAAGGGAGAATCCGATTATGAGGAATTCTGCAAGTTGATGACCGGGGATGTAAATGCAGCAGTGGAAGGTGCTCTGGAGGCCGGAGCAGGTAGAGTTGTGGTCAGAGATGCCCATGCCACTGCCCGTAACATTTTGCCGGCTGAACTCCATCCTAGGGCAGAACTGATCCGGGGCTGGACCGGGCGTCCGCTCAGCATGATGGATGGGATTGATGAGGGTTTTGACCTGGTGCTGTTTGTAGGCTATCATTCCGGGCCTGGTCTTGAGGGCGGAACCCTGGCTCATGCGATGTCGGGTAAGTTTCATGAGATACACCTTAATGACAGGCCAGCCAGCGAGGCCTATCTCAATGCTCTTACAGCAGGTTATTATAAAGTGCCAGTTGGTTTTATTTCCGGGGATGATGTCTGCTGCCAGCAGGCCCAGGAGCTAATTCCTGGCATTGAAACTGCTGTGGTGAAATATGGCAGAGGACAGGCTGTTCACTCTTTACCACTGGAGGAAGCCCGCCAGCGGATCCGCGAGGGAGCTTCCCGGGCTGTAAAAAACCCTGATTGCTTTAAGCTTTTAGGGCAGGGAAATGAGAAGTTTTCTCTCAGCCTGAGTTACCGGCGGATGAAGGATGCCATCAGAGCTGGCAACTATCCCGGGGCCCGCCAGAAAAATTATCTGGTGGAGTTTTCCTCTCAGGATTATCTGGAGGTTTTAACTTTTTTACATTTTGTCAGCTAAGCTCTTGCATTTCATTATAATCTGTGATAACCTCTTAGAGGTGTAGAAATGCAAGGGGTGATCTATTATTTATCTCTTAATTTTTCCGGGGATGCTGTTTATCCTGACGGGAATTGTCTTTCTCAGACAGGAACTTAAAATTGGTGAAATCTTCAATACAGATTTCAATACAGGAAAAATGCTTGATTTCCAGCTGCAGCTGGCCTGGACTTTTATATTTTTCGGCTTAATTTTACTATTTTTGCCGCTGCTGACGGCCTTCCTGGGCCGGCAGATCTGGTATCTGGTGGCTACTATCACACTTTTTCTTGGAGGACGGCTGCTGTTTTTGTTTCGCGGCAAATTTATTAAGCTTCTCCAGGCTAAATAGGTTTATTTAATTGACATTTAGAGCTCTGCTCTTAAGGATTGACTTGTTTCAAATTAGTCTTCTCCAAATTAGCATCTCTGAGATTGTTGCTATACCTGGACTCCCCTTACAGGGGGGTCTTTTTTATTTTAAACTGGAAGTGTGGTTAAGATATATTGCAGGAAATAAGGGGGAGTGCAGAGAAGATAATATTTGAGCGATCAGAAAAATTTCAATTAATGAACAAACAGGGAGATGTGAAAGAACTTGGCTGAAGAAACAAATCGGGCTTTTAAAACCTATCTGGTGCTGCTCTTAGTTTTAGCTTTTTTTTGCGGACTCAGTACAATGCTGCAAGAAGGAGGACATTTTGTTGCCGGAGAGATTATTGAGGCTGAACCGCTGGCTGTTATAATTAATATGGCTGCTGCCTTCATCCTTTATGGTATTCTGGGGCTCTTCGGTCTGAGGCTGGCAGGGGAGATGGATCTTCCCCGCTTATATCCCGGTAAATATCTGGATTTCAGGTTTGCTCTGGAACCGGCAGTCTTCGGTATTATCCTGGGAGGATTTTATGTTCTGCTCGATATCACAGTGGCTTCCTGGTACGGGCTGGGTTATCTGCCCCATCCCGAGCTTTCTACAGCAGTAATTTCAGGGATAGCAGCAGCTATTAGCGCTGAACTGATGTATCGACTTTTTTTGATACCCTTTATCATTTACTTGATAATCAGACTGCTGGAATTTTTCGGGAAAAACGAGTTTATCAGTCGGAAAAAGGTCAGCGGCAGGTTATTCTGGACAGCAGCTCTGCTGGCGGCAGTTATTTTTACCGCCGGGCATTTTTACCGACTGCTGTCAGGCTTTGAATCAGCATCACTGGCCCAGCTGCCTGATCCTTTGATCCTAAAAATCATTGTGATGAATCTTTCTCTAGCTCTGCTGGCTGCCTGGCAGTACAGAAGGCATGGTTTTCTGGCGGCAGTACAGCTTCATTTCTGGTTGATTGTCAGCTGGAATATCGTCTGGGGCAACTTAATTTTGAACTGACCGATCCAGCTGGAACTCATCTCTGCCATGTGTCAGCTCTAACAGTATAAGACCGCATGGTCTTTAGTTTTTCAGCAGGGCAGCTTTTTGAACCATTTATTTCAGGCAGGATTTAATCCTGAAATAAAGAATTAATTTAAAGATAACCGGCTTAGCTCTTGCAAAATAAAATTCATTTTTTGAATCATTAAGGTTTTATTATCACTTTGATTTTATCACAGGTTTGTCAGCAGGAGGTTTTTACTGTGAATCTGG
>PWFW01000151.1 GCA_003554225.1 Halanaerobiaceae bacterium
GCCAGAGAAAGGTCAGGGTGAGTGAATTATTATGGGAGAAAACCAGCCTGAAGGGATGAAGGAATTTTTTGATCTCAGGGCGGAAACCTATGACAGCCATATGTTTAAAAATGTTAATAATTTTCGGGAGTTTTATGAGGCTGTAGCCCGTCCTGTCAGGCAAACCGGGAATAATATTAAAATCCTGGATCTGGGTTGCGGCACCGGTCTGGAGCTGGCAGCAATTTTTCTCCGGGCTCCTCAGGCAAAAATAACAGCGGTAGATCTATCAGCAAAGATGCTCAATAAACTGCTGGAAAAGTATCACCGACAGCATTCCCAAATTGAAATCAGACGGGCCTCCTATCTAACTGCGCCCTTTGAAGAAGAGCATTATCACTATGCTGTCTCTGTTATGACCCTGCACCATCTGACTGAAGCAGAGAAGCTTAAGCTTTATAAAAAAATTGCCAGGGCTCTCAAACCGGGAGGAGAATATATTGAGGGAGATTATATTGCCCTCTCTCGAGAAGAAGAGAGCTCTTTTCTGGCTGAAAGAAGGCAGAGACTTAAAGGGACAGATAAAGAGGACTCCGCTCTTTATCATATTGATATACCTTTTACTTTGGGAAAACAGGAGAAGCTTCTCAGCAGAGCCGGTTTCCAGGGTTTTCAGGTTATCTATCAGGCGGGAGAAAATGCAGTTTACCGGGCAAAAATCTGATTTTGCCAGGTTTAAAGAAATCTAAATTTATGGGGGAGATTCCTGTGAAAAAGAAAAAAGAACAGAAAAAGGGCGGCAAGGCTGGTATAGCTGTCACGATATTTTTTGTGATTGCCTTTACCAGCGCGGCAGTGAGCGGAGGAAGCACTCAGGGGATGCTAATTGGTTCGGCTATTGGACTGATAGCTGCCGGAGCCTGGATGAAACTGGGCTTTTAGATTTTTAATGATTCTGGGACTTTAAGATTTCTGGGCCTTTAAGTTTTTAATCTTAAAATCTCATTTATCATTATTTTTTTACCAAAATATTTTCCTGAGACAATTTACAGCTCAACCTCCTCAAGCTCCTCCAGAGGATCTATCTCATCGATAATTTCTTCAGCCAGCAGTTTTTCGAAAAACTCGGCAATCAGGGGGGCAGCATTTCGGCCTCCCACCCCGGCATGCTCCAGCATGATGGCAAAGGATATATCTCTGCCTTCCAGATCCCTGATATAACCGGCAAACCAGGCATGAGGTGTCTGCCCGGTTACTTCAGCAGTCCCGGTTTTTCCGTAAATTTTTGGGCTGTTTTCAGTTTCGTCAGCATCATCTCCGGGCACAGTAAAAGCAGCCTGCTGTCCGGTCCCTTCGGTTACGACCTTTTCCAGCATAAGATCCAGGGCATCGATGGTTTCCTGCTGGAAAACCTGCTCCTGGTCCTGGTTAAATTCTTCAGCTGTTATACTTAACTCCGGCAGATAGCCATTGTTGGCAAAAACTGCAAAGAGTTTGGCCATCTGCAGCGGTGTCATCAGGACCTGAGCCTGGCCGATGGCTGACCAGGCTAGATTGACCTGATTCCCTAAATTACCTAACTGCCCGGCCTGGGCAGGCAGGCTTATTTCAGGTCGTCTGTCCAGCTCCAGGCGGCTGAAATACTCAGTCAGCTTATCTGCACCGATTTCCAGTCCCACTCTGGCCATGGTGGTATTGATTGATTTTACTATGGCATCTTCCAGGATGTGTTCCTGGAATACTTCTTCTTCAAAATTCCTGATGCGATTGCCTTCCACAATCAGTTCTCCAGTATCCTGAAACTCACTTTCGGGAGTAAAATATTGCTGATCAATGGCAGCTGCAGCTGTAAAAACTTTAAAGGTTGAACCGGGAGGATACCGTCCCTGAGCAGCCCGGCTGAAGAGAGGGCGGTCTGGATCTTCAGCCAGTTCACTCCAGCGGGCAGCGGAGATTCCGGTGATAAATTCATTGGGATCAAAGGATGGTTGAGAGGCCAGCGCCAGGACTTCACCGCTGCTGGCATCCAGCACCACCAGTGAACCTTTTTTATCTTCCAGCACTTCCATCGCAAGCTTTTGCAGGGGAAGGTCAATAGCTGTAAATATATCGCTGCCATCCTGCGGTTCAATTTCTTCCAGAAGCTTTCTTTCAGCAGTGGTTTCAGTCGCTATATTTTCGGAATTATCTTCAGCAATTCCGCTTCCTTCAACGTAAAACTGATAGCCAGGCCTGCCCCGAAGAGTTTCTTCCAGTCCGATTTCCAGGCCGCTGCGGCCTGCCTTTTCTCCAGGACGGTAATCTAGCTCAGGATTACCTTCCAGCATTTCAGCTGTGACTTCTCCCAGATAACCTGTGATATGGCCGGTAGTTTCAGCTTCGGGGTAGGTCCTGCTTTCCTCCCGGCGAAAAAATATTCCCGGCACAGGCCTGAGTATCGGGTCCAGTTCTCGATATTTTTCTTCCGTTATGGTGGTTAAGGGAACAAACCAGTGATCCTGGATACCTGGGGCCTGATATTCTCCCCGCACATATTCTTCACTTAAATCCAGCTCCTCTTCCAGGGTGGTGAAGAGCAGATCAGGATCTTCAATCCGTCCGGGCTGGACTCCGACATTGATAACCGAGCCTCCTCCTGCCAGCAGCTCTCCGTTGCGATCAAAAATGCTGCCTCGCTCGGGTACCAGCCGTCTTCTTTCGTAGTTTATCTCCATTCCATACTCCGGCAGGGGCAGCTGATCCTGCCAGTGTACTTTCCAGTCAAACAGGCCGCTGCGGGATAGTTCAAAATTTCGGGACAGCTCCAGATTAATTTTTATTTCTCTGGGAGAAAAGATCTCGCTGGTGTAGCGGACTGTTGCCTCAAAGGCTGCTGATATTCCCAGCGGAGAATCGCTTTCTCCCTGGTGGGGGTGCATATCTATCTTTTCAATTTCTTTCAGGTCGTAGGCTTGAGAAAACTGCTGAAAGGCCTGAGAAATGTCACCGGCTGAAGGTTGTTCCCGGTCAGGATGATGCAGGGCTGTTATCCTGCCAAAATCCTGGGCTATCAGGGCTTCAAGATAATCTTCAGCGATTTCCTCAGGGTAGGGATAGACATAATCGGCAATCAGGTAAACAGCGCCGACAAGGATTAAAGCAGTTAGAATAACAATGATTGCAAAACGCATAAAGCATACCTCCAGCTGATAGGATAGTTCTCTTAACTTAAGAAATTTTTTAGATTGGGCCTTTATAAGAAAAACTGGCAGCTGTAATCTGTAATAAATATTAATATTTTGCAAAAAGGAGAACAACAGAAAACCACGAATCGACAAATCGACGATAAACATTTTGCAAAATCAACTATAAAATGAAGAAATTCAAATAAAAATATTATAAAAATTGCTTACTAAGTTACTTCTCTATTATTTGCGGAAAATCCTTTAAATATTGACTGAGGAATTTTTAGAGGGAGAATTTTACCACCAATTTTATTTTCCAGTATAACTATCAGGATAATATGGTAAAATATATAAAAAATTGACTGAAATTATAATCTGTGTTATGATATATTATGAAAAATCATAACTATTAACAAGGGGGAGTTAAAATGGTGAAGGCAGGAACCAAAGCCCCTGATTTTGAAGCAATGGCCTATCATAATGGAGATTTCAAAAAAGTGAAACTGTCAGATTTTGATGGCAAATGGAGGGTTTTATGTTTCTATCCGGGAGATTTCACCTTCGTCTGACCGACAGAATTAGCGTCAGTTGCCGCTAAGTATAAGGAGTTTCAGGAACTTGGTGTAGAATTTTTATCCGTTAGTACCAACAGCCACTTCACCCACAAGATATGGAATGAGCAGGAGTTGAGCAAGATGGTTGAGGGCGGGATTCCCTTTCCCATGGTTGCTGATACTGCGGGGAAAATAGGCCGATTATACGGGGTCTATGATGAGGATGATGGAATTGATATCCGGGGTAGATTTCTGATAGACCCTGACGGAGTTGTCCAGGCAATGGAAGCATTAACTCCTCCGGTTGGCAGAAATGTCTCTGAATTAATCCGTCAAATACAGGCCTTTCAGCATGTCCGTGAAACAGGAGAGGCTACTCCTTCCGGCTGGAAACCCGGTGGTAAGACCTTGAAGCCCAATCCGGACCTGGTTGGAAAGGTGTGGAAGGAATGGTCTACTAAAGACTCCTATGAAGGTTAAATTGTTTTGCTGAGATAATCTTCATCCCGAGCCGGCCTGGAATAACTTAAAATAACTAAATAAAATTAGTTCAGCTTAAATCAGTTTATGAGAGGGCAGCCCGCCAGGGCTGCCTTTAATATTCTGGATATTATGATTTTATGCAGGTAATATAATCTTAAAACAGAATTATTATATCAGGAGATGCCATTTTATATGTTATATTATCTGAAATATCTAGAAATCTGGAAAGAGGCACTGCTGCTGGCCTGGCCGATTATCTTAAACCATATATTTACCACAGCGATGCGGACCACCGATATGCTGCTGATGGGATATTTTGGGCCGGCAGCTGTAACTGCTGTTGGCCTGGGTGATGTCTGGGAAAGAATTGTCCTCCGCATCGGCCTGGGCCTGGGCGCGGGCAGTATTTCCTTAATCTCTCAGGAAACCGGAGTTGCCAGCCGAACGGGCAGGCAGGGCTCGGATGAAGTTTTAAGTCAGATTTTACTTACCGGAGTAATTCTGGGAATTCCCTTTATCCTGATAGGTCTCTTTCTCTCAGATTTACTGATAGCAGTTCTGGGAGCTGCTCCCGAAGTTGTTGTCCTGGGAGCCCAGTATCTAATGATAATCTTTGCTGCCGCTCCCTTCAGAATAGTGACCCTAATTTCAGCTCGAGCACTGCAGGGAACCGGAGACACCAGAACGCCGATGATTGTTGATATTATCAGCAATCTTCTTAATATCGTTCTCTCCATTGGCCTGGCTCTGGGCCTGTTCTTTTTCCCCGAAATGGGGGTTGTGGGAGTGGGCTGGGGAACCTTTGCTGCCAAACTGCTGGCAGCGGTTCTTTACCTGATCTTCTTTCTGCTGCCCGGAGGAAATTTAAGCCTGGAGAAACCCTCTCGCAGCTGGAATTTAATCATCACCAAACAGCTTCTTCTGGTCAGTCTGCCTCGCAGCCTGCAGGGAGGTTATCAGAGTTTAATAACTTTTCCCTTTAATTCCCTGGTGCTGCTTTTTGGTACCGAAGCAGCGGCTGCCTATCATATAGCCCGGCGGATTCAGCAGCAGATTATCGCTCCACTTCATCGTTCCTACGGTACAGTTACCACGATAATGACCGGAC
>PWFW01000126.1 GCA_003554225.1 Halanaerobiaceae bacterium
AGCCGAGAAGGAGGAGCTGTTCGGTAAGGGCATGGTCTTCTCCGTTCTGCCGGAAACACAGGCTATATACGGGCTGTTGATCGCCATACTTTTGATGGTCTTCACAGGTTTACTAGCAGGTGACCCCCTTGCGATAATGGCGGGTGATTCCGGCTACGCCATGGGGCTGATCGCAGTTGGAGCCGGGATCGCTGTAGGAGTGGCAGGGCTTTCAGGCATAGGACAGGGGATCGCAGCTGCCAGCGGGATAAGCTGTGTGGCCGAGGATGAAGACATATTCGGTAAGGGGATGGTGTTCTCCGTACTTCCTGAAACTCAAGCGATATACGGTCTGTTGATAGCCATATTGTTGATGATATTCAGCGGTTTGCTAGGTGAGGGTACCACTTTAGATATCGGCATAGGATTGGTGGGAGTCGGTGCCGGGTTAGCGGTAGGTATAGCCGGCCTATCCGGGATCGGACAGGGGATCGCAGCAGCCAGCGGTGTAGCCACGGTCACCGGTGACGAGAAGATGTTCGGTAAGAGCATGGTCTTCTCCGTTTTACCCGAAACTCAGGCGATCTACGGTCTATTGATCGCCATCCTACTGATGGTCTTCTCCGGTCTGCTGACAGGTGATTTTCCGGCGGCTATTCTGGGAGAACAAGGATACGGACTCGGTATGATCGCAGTTGGTGCCGGATTAGCGGTGGGGATCGCGGGCATATCGGGAGTGGGCCAGGGTATAACATCCGGAGCAGCCATACCTGCGGTGGCGAAACGGGATGAAGTTTTCGGAAAGAATATGATATTCAGCGTGATGTCGGAGACCTTTGCGATATTCGGTCTTTTGATAGCCATATTATTACTGATCTTCACAGGTCTTTTGGGAGATCCGTCTCCCATAGATCCATCATTAGGGTTGGTGGGTGTAGGTGCGGGACTAGCAGTCGGGATCGCAGGCATGGGCGCCGGTATAGGCGTGGGAATAGTGGGTGCTTCCGGCGCCGGCATAGTGGCAGAGGATCCGGACAAATTCGGTAAATCACTCGTGTTCCAAGCGCTGCCCCAGACACAGGCCATATATGCACTGCTGGTCGGTATATTACTGATGATTTTCACCGGCCTCCTCGCCGGAGAAGCTGACCCAATCATGGCAGGGGAGACCGGACGTGCCATAGGTATCATGGCAATAGGCGCAGGGCTAGCCGTCGGGCTAGCTGGGTTATCCAGTATCGGACAGGGGATCGCAGCAGCCAGCAGCGTTACGGCGGTGGCTGAGAAGGAGGACCTTTTCGGTAAAGGGATGGTTTTCTCAGTTCTACCGGAAACTCAAGCGATATACGGTTTGTTGGTGGCCATCTTACTAATGGTGTTCAGCGGTATGCTGGGGGATGTGGTGGAGATGGAGGCTTCAGTTGGTCTTGTAGGTATAGGAGCTGGGCTCGCCGTGGGTATCGCCGGCCTATCCGGTATAGGTCAGGGGATCGCGGCTTCCGGAGGTATATCCACAGTATCCGAAGACGAGAACATGTTTGGTAAGGGCATGGTCTTCTCAGTTCTGCCGGAAACTCAAGCGATCTACGGATTGTTGATCGCCATATTGTTACTGGTGTTCAGCGGATTGCTTGCAGGAGATCTTCCAGAGCTCATGATGGGGGACTCCGGCTACGCCGTAGGTCTGATCGCAGTCGGTGCCGGGTTGGCGGTGGGCATAGCCGGTCTGTCCGGTATAGGACAGGGCATAGCCGCATCCAGCGGTATCGGATGTGTGGCGGAGAAAGAGGAACTATTCGGCAGAGGTATGGTTTTCTCCGTACTACCTGAAACACAGGCGATCTATGGTCTGTTGGTTGCCATATTATTGATGATATTCAGCGGATTACTGGGCGAAGGCACCACCTTGGACGTGGCCATAGGCCTCGTGGGAGTCGGTGCCGGATTGGCGGTGGGTATCGCCGGCCTGTCAGGAATAGGACAGGGTATAGCCGCCGCAAGTGGCGTAGCGACGGTGGCGGAAGACGAAAAGATGTTCGGCAGGGGTATGGTGTTCTCAGTTCTGCCGGAAACTCAAGCGATATACGGGCTATTGATAGCCATCTTGCTCATGGTGTTCAGCGGTATGCTGGGCGGAGATGCCACCATATCCATGGGTATGGGTATCGCTGCGGTAGGAGCTGGATTGGCCATAGGTATAGCCGGGGTTTCCGGTGTGGGCCAGGGTATCACATCCGGATCGGCCATAGCGGCGGTCACACGAAGAGAGGAAGTGTTCGGTAAAGGCATGATATTCAGTGTGATGTCGGAGACCTTCGCTATATTCGGTCTGTTGATAGCGATATTTATAATAGTGTTCCTTGGGTTTATGTGAGGTCTTAAGATGACGGTAGATAAACTGGTAAAGAAGATCAGGACGGACGCAAAGCGGAAGGCGAAAAACATCGCCAAACGAGCGCAGGAGAAGGCGAAGGCTGAGGAAGAGAGGATAATCTCCGAGAAAGAGAAGAAGTTGGACGAGCTTCGTAAAGAGAGTGAGAGGGAGCTGAGGACACTGAAGAACAGGATACATTCGCAGGCCAAACTCGAGGCACGTAAGATGGAACTCAAGGTAAGGGAGGAGATGATAGAAGATGTGTTCCAAGGATCTCTGGAGCGATTGAAGGATACCCCTCCTGAGGAGTACAGTGCTTATCTAAGACAGGCCATAGGAAAATGCGTCAATATACTGGGTGACGACATCGTCATCGAGTGTAACGAGGAAAGTCTGGATACGGTCAAGGATCTGGCGAACAAGATAGCCTCCGGCTTAAGAGTGGAGCCGAACCTGCAGGCGGTCGGAGGTATCAAAGCCCGTTCCAAGGACGGTTCATACATAGATATGACCTTCGAAGCGAATCTGGAAAGGATAAAGAAGGACTTGAGGAAAGAAGTGACCGAGATGATGTTCAAGGAGGAAATGTGAGTGCTCGAAGGAGTGATCGATTCCCTGGGGATGACTAACCTTGTTCTGGTCATCGTAGGAGGTTCACTGCTGGTGGTCGTATTACTGGTGATGAGTTATTTCAGGGTGTTGATCTCCATAGCGAATTTTACCTATCCCAACGCAAAATACAGGGCCATAGGCACACCGTTCATCACCGGTAAGGTACTGACCCCTCTTCTAGATTCCAACAATCTTAATGAAGTTTACCAGGAACTCGAAGAACGGGGATATGAACTGACAAAAGAAGCGACGATGGATCCCTCTGAATTCGACAGACAGCTGGAGGGGCAAACGATCTCCTTCATGAAGAGGGCCTACAGTACCTGTCCTCAATCTGTGAGGGAGTTCACTTCTGCATGGCTTCTTCGTTTCGATGCGAAGATGGCCAAGCGGGCTCTGAAGTCTAAACTCGCCGGTGAAAGAAGGGAAGTGATGAAGTCGAAGTTGATACCTGTGAGATGCATAGACGAAGAGACCATAGAACGTTTGGTGAATGCTAGAGATCTTCCTGAGACCATGGACATATTGAAGGAAGTGGGTTTTCAGGAACCACTGCAGGGGAAGGATCCCTCTGAAGGCATGTTCCCCATCGAAGTAGCCATGGACAACTACGTGTATCAAAGGTTGAAAGACTCGGTAAAGAACGTAGACCCTGAAGAGAGGACTGCGGTCAAATTATTCTTCGGTAAGTACGCCGACATGAAGAACCTCAAGATAGTGATGAGGGGATTGAAACAAGGTGTGGATAAAGAAGTATTGACCCAGGCTCTATTACCGGAGGGTAGAGAATTGCCCAAGTGGAAGCTGGAAAGCATGATCGAGTCCGGCGGGGTGGATGAAGCCATGGTGGAACTGGAAGGTACATCCTACTCCGACCTGAGGAGGAGCGCATCGGCGTCCAGTGCCTTCGATATCGAGAGGTACCTTGACAAGAAGATGCTGGAGGTCTCCTCTAAAGTGATGAGTCAAAATGTACTCAACGTCGGGCCTCTACTGCGATTCTTGATAGGTAAGGAAGTAGAACTAAGGAATCTCAACGTATTGACAAGAGGGATCAGGGAAGGGATCTCAAAGGATATATTGACGGAGTTGATGATAGTGGAGGATTCGGTATGAAGGTGGTTGCCATAGGTGATGAATACTTCGCAGAGGGCTTCTCTCTGGCAGGTGTAAATGAGTCCTACGTACATGAGGACAAACATGAAACCATAAAGCATCTAAAAGAATTCGTGAACTCAGGAGATGTGGCCGTAGTATTGCTATCAGAGAAAGTAGCGGAAGAAGTGAGGGAAGAGTTGAACCAGATGATGGATAATAAAGACGTTTACCCCGTTATCGTAGAACTACCTGGTAAGGAAGGTGCGATGAAGGATAAAAAGGACCCGCTGGAAGATAAGATCAGACGGGCTGTAGGAATAGATATCTCATTAAAGGAGGATAGCTGACATGGAAGAAGATGTTGAGAGGCGCATTAAAAGTATCTCAAAACCCGAGACAGAAGAAGTCGGTAACATAATCAGGATCGCCGGTCCCGTTGTGCAGGCGGAGAATCTTCAGGGAGCCGAGATGTACGAAGTGGTCGAAGTAGGTGACGAAGGACTGATCGGAGAAGTGATCGGTCTTGAAAGGGACGTCGCCACCATACAGGTATATGAAGAGACCGGAGGTTTAAAGCCTGGAGAGCCGGTCAAGAGGACAGGAGAGCCGCTCTCCGCTGAACTCGGACCAGGTTTGATACGACAGATATATGATGGGATCCAGCGGCCTCTAGAGGCGATAAAGAGCGAGGCCGGAGATTTCATCCTTAGAGGGGTAGATGTAGCTCCTCTGGACGAAGATAAAAACTGGAGGTTCGTCCCGGAGGTGGATGTAGGCGACGAAGTGACTTCAGGAGATTATCTGGGAACAGTTCCTGAAACCAAGGTGGTCGATCACCGTGTGATGGTTCCACCTGGAGTGAAGGGAACCGTGGAAGAGGTGGTGTCAGAAGGGGAGTACACCATCAAAGATACCATCGCCCGTATAAAGACGTCGGAGGGAGTAGAAGAGATCAAGATGAGACAGAGGTGGCCCGTGAGGATCCGACGACCGGTGGGTAAAAAGAAAGCTCCCGGCGAGCTGCTGATCACCGGACAGCGTGTCCTGGATACGTTCTTCCCACTGGCTAAAGGCGGTACCGCAGCCATACCCGGGGGGTTCGGGAC
>PWFW01000098.1 GCA_003554225.1 Halanaerobiaceae bacterium
AAAAAGAGGGGGATAAAGATCCATGGGAAAGACAAACTTACAGGATAAGATACTTAATGAATTGAGAAAGAATAATATCTCGGTCACCTTTTATTTGATTAACGGTTTTCAGCTTAATGGTCTGGTAGTAGCTTTTGATAATTTTACCATACTGGTCAACAGTGACGGCAGGGATCAGCTTATTTACAAACATGCTATTTCCACACTGGTTCCCGAAAAACGGATCAACCTTTTTGCTGAAGAGGAGAAGGAGCAGAAGGCAGGAGAGGAGAGTAGCCAGAATAATGAAAATTGATTTTTTCAAAATGCAGGGACTCGGCAACGATTTTATCCTGCTTGATAATTTTAATCAGGAAAGGCTTAAAATTGAAAAATCCCGGATAGTTAAGCTCTGCCGGCGCCATTTTGGCATTGGAGCCGATGGTATTTTAGAGATACTCTCACCTGAGGATGGAAATTTAAATGACTGTCGGGTCATCATTTATAATGCTGATGGCAGTCAGGCTGAAATGTGCGGCAATGGCATCCGCTGCGTCAGCCATTATCTTAAAACCAGTGATATTGTCTCCAGCAGCAGCCAGAGAATTGAAACAGGTGCGGGAATCATTAAGCCTGAAATCCTTAAATTAGAAAGCGATAATTCCCGGGCTGAGGTCAGGGTGAATCTGGGGCAGCCTGAATTTGCCTCTGAAGAGATTCCGGTTGACTGGGATGGGGGGCTTTCTGGTGAGATCATCTCTAAAAACCTGAAAGTTCAGGGAAGAAGTTTTACGGTTACTGCTGTCTCAATGGGAAACCCCCATGCTGTTATCTTTATTCAAGAAGACCCCGATGAATTTTCCCTGGAAAAATGGGGACCTCTGCTGGAAAATCACAGCTCCTTTCCTGAAAAAACTAATGTTGAAATTGCCCGGGTTCTCTCCCGGGAGGAAATCAAGCTGAGAGTCTGGGAGAGAGGGAGCGGATTAACTCTGGCCTGTGGAACGGGGGCTGCGGCCACTCTGGCAGCAGCAGTTAAAAATGATTTGACTGATAAAAAAGCTGAAGTTAACCTGCCAGGTGGCAGGCTCAAAGTAAGCTGGCAGAAGCAGAATATATTTATTACCGGACCCTCAAAAATAGTCTACCGGGGAGAAATCAATTTGGATTATCTGGAGTAAATTCTGGAGTAAATATTCTGGATTTAGATTGATAATATAAATGCTCAAAAACATAACTGATATTAAAATAATAAAGGATGTGAATTTTATGCAGCAGGCTGACAGAATTAAAAATTTACCACCCTATTTTTTTGCAGAGATTGATAAGATGATCAACCGGGCAAAGGCTGAGGGGGTGGATGTCATCAGTTTCGGGATTGGTGATCCTGACCAGCCCACTCCCGAGCATATAGTAGCCAGTATGGTTGAAGCTGTCAGAGATCCCTCCACTCACAGCTATCCCAGCTATGAAGGGCTTTATTCCTACCGCAAAGCAGTGGCAGACTGGTATCAGGAAAGATTTGCTGTAGAGCTGGACCCCGAGAAGGAAGTAGTTTCTCTCATCGGTTCCAAGGAAGGGATCGCTCATTTCCCCTTCTGTTATATAAATGAGGGAGATCTGGCTCTGATCCCCGATCCAGGTTATCCGGTTTATAAAACAGCAGTCTTACTGGCCGGAGGGCAGGTGGAAACCCTGCCCCTTAAAAAAGAGAATAATTTTCTGGTTGAGCTGGATAATATCAGTAAAGAGAGCCTGGAAAGGGCAAAGCTGCTTTACCTCAATTACCCCAACAATCCCACAGCAGCACTGGCCACCAGAGAATTTTTTCAGAAAGTGGTGAAGCTGGCTGACAGATATGATATTATTGTAGCCCATGATTCAGCCTACAGTGAAGTATACCTGGAAGAAGAAAAACCCTTAAGCTTTTTAGAAATTGAAGGTGCCCGGGAGGTGGGGATAGAATTTGGTTCTCTTTCAAAATCTTTTAACATGACAGGATGGAGATGCGGCTGGGCTGTAGGTAAGGAAGAACTCATTGAATCTCTGGGCAGAATCAAGACCAATATTGATTCAGGAATTTTTGAAGCCGTGCAGAAAGCCGGAATTACTGCACTGACTTCTGAAAAAACAGCTGCCGCAGAGATGAGGAGCCTTTACAGAAAGAGAAGAGACAGGCTGGTGACCGGACTTAAGGAACTAGGCTGGGAGGTTTCGCCCAATCAGGCTTCTTTCTATATCTGGGCTGAAGTACCTTCTGCCTATCAAAATGGTGAGGAATTTTCCCGCAAGGTTTTTCAGGAAACCGGAGTATTCTTTACTCCTGGAATTGGATATGGTCAGCAGGGGGATAAATATGTCCGTCTGGCGCTGACAGTTTCCCGGGAGAGGACCGAAGAAGCGCTGGAGAGACTTGCTGAGGGGGGAATATTTAGCTAACAGAATTAACACAGGTTTTAGCAAGCCGGCTGTGTTATCAAACTCTTTGTGTTATTAAACTATTTGTATTTTAGATATATAATCCTATATTTTCAAAAATTATGCTAAAAATACTGCAGAAAACTGGATCTTAAAGGCTGAAAGGAGAATTAGCTTTGCTGATAGACTGGCATACTCATCCCTTTGCCCATGGAGAAGAGGAAGTTAAACCCTGCCAGAGCAGGAATATACTCAAAGAATTTGCCAGCAGGGCAGAGGCTATTAATCTTGACGGCCTGGGCTTTTCCGACCACAGTTATTATCTGGATAGTTTTAATTTTGATAATCTGCTTTATTTGAAGAATAGCTGTCAGAATATCTCGATTAAAATTGGTATTGAATTTGATTATTTTCCCGAAAAAGAGAACGAAATCAGGGATATAATAGCCAGCTATCCCTTCGATTACACCATCGGCTCGGTTCACCATATAGGAGATTGGAATTTTGATCACCCAGATTATAAGTTCAAATTTTCACAAAAACCTCTCTTCGAACTTTACCGGGACTATTACCGGATAATAGAAAAGGCTGCTGAATCCCGGCTCTTTAATATAATAGGACATCTAGATCTGATAAAAATTTATGATTACCGGCTTGCTGACAAAAATCAGGAAATTGATTTAGTCATTCCTGCTCTGAAAAAAATAGCTGAAAATGATATAGCTGTAGAAATTAACACCAACGGCCTCAATAAACCCGTGGAGGAATTCTATCCCTCAGATTATATATTAAAAATGATAGGAGAACTTAACATCCCGGTAGTACTGGGCTCCGATGCCCACTCAGCCGAGCGGGTGGGAGAAAACTTTGCTGCTGCTCTGGATAAAATGCAAAAATTTGGCCTGCAGCGGACAAAAATATTTTCCGGTCTGAAGACCAAAGATCTAATGCTTTAAAAATACTTTCTTATGATATAAATAGACTTATGCTTATTATGCTTTAAATAGGCATCTAATATTGATGTCAAAAAAAAACAAAATCAGGTGATTAATATGCTTTTTAATGAAAGTGGAGAAATCAAGCAGGCTTCTCTGGAATCCTATCCCGCTGACAGCTACCAGGAACTGAAGGAGGAAGCCCGGCAGTGTGAACGCTGCCATCTTCGCCAGGGCTGCCGGCAGGTGGTTATGGGAGAAGGAGATACCGGAAGAAGGATCATGTTTGTTGGAGAGGGACCGGGAGCGGATGAAGACAGGCAGGGCAGACCCTTTGTAGGTCGGGCCGGGCGTTTGCTGGACAAAATATTATCAGCTGTTAATATCAAAAGAGAAAAGGTATATATCAGCAATATAGTAAAATGCCGGCCTCCTGATAATAGAACCCCAACCAGGGATGAAATGAAAGCCTGCTCCCCCATTCTTTCGGCAGAAATAAACTTAATAGAGCCCAAAGTTATTGTACCTTTAGGCTCTACACCTTTAAAATTTCTCGTTGATGATAATTTATCAATCACCGAATCCCGGGGGAACTGGTTTAATAAAGGCGAGCTTTATTTTTTGCCCACCTTTCATCCGGCTTATCTTTTAAGAAACAGCAATATGAAAAAGTTTGTCTGGCAGGATTTTAAGCTTATTAAAAAATCACTGGATAGAATAGATGAAATTTATGCCTGAATAATTAAGAAATATCTCTAAATCATACATCAAACATCATCAAACATAAAATTTAAAGAAACATAAAAGATAAAACTTAAAGAACTTAAAGCTATCTCAATATCTCAATATTTTTCCCGCTTATTTAAAGACAAATTAAAGTTTAAAGATAAATTAAAACCTTAAAATAAAATAAATCTGCTGCTATTGATCACTTTTAAAGCAAATAAAAGATAACTTAATGTTAAATTAATAGAATGTAGATTAATCATGTAAATTAATCATGTAGATTAAACCGGTTAAATCTTCCTAAAAAGCCCGATGACTTTGCCCAGAATATTAACATCTCGGGCTTTGATCACTTCAAATTCTTTATTTTCCGGGCGAAGCTCAATATGTTCATTGGTCTTATAATATCTCTTTACCGTTGTTTCATTTTCTAGCAGAGCAATAACAATATCATCGTTATCAGCGGTTGTCTGCCTGACAGCAACTACCAGATCTCCATCATTAATTCCAGCATCCTTCATACTCTTCCCCTTAACTCTCAGCATGAATAGATCCTTATTTCCCGGTTTAAAGTAATCCAGTGGGAGGGGGAAGTAATCTTCTATGTTTTCCTCAGAAAGCACCGGAGCACCGGCAGTAACCCTTCCCAGCAGAGGCACGCTGACAACCTCCCGCTTACTGCTGGTATCGGTGGCATATCTGTTCTGATAATCAAAAAGAACTTCTATAGCTCGGGGCTTTTCTGGATCCCTCCGGATATAATTAAGTCTTTCCAGAGTCTTTAGATGATTATGCACGGAAGCCGGTGATTTTAATCCTACGGCCTTTCCAATCTCCCTGACAGAAGGGGGATATCCTTTATCTTTAAGCTCTTCCACTATGTGATGCAGAATCTCTTTCTGCCTTCCACTTAAATCATCCATTTTTCATCCTCCTAAATTTACTAAATTTTTTAAGTTGAATATATTATAACATAAAAATTCCGTTATAACAAACAAAAGTTCTGCCGGGCCTTGACTGCGAATGTCTGTTCTGGTATAATTAGGTCACAAACATTTGTTGTGTACATAAGTACTGT
>PWFW01000170.1 GCA_003554225.1 Halanaerobiaceae bacterium
ATTTTGAGCTCTTTGTTGGTAAGGACATTTCCCTGGGTTATAAGAGCCATAATGAGGAAGAAGTGGAACTTTTCCTCTTTGAAAGCCTGACTTTTAAAGTTAATGCTCCTGAGGCAGCCATCACTTTTGAGTAAAGTGCGGCTTGATTGCTGTCAGGCCCTGGCACTCGAGCAAAGCTTTATAGCAGGAAGGGTTTAAAAAATTAAATTATTATAATCAAACAATCAAGCCCCCTCAAGCAGCTCTCTGAGGGGGCTTTTCCTTTGTTTATTTTTGTTTTTAATTTGGCCATTTAATTCTTCAGCTTTTAATGAGTTTACCTAAACTATGATCAAATTTTCTCTTTGGCTCAATTTCTGGCTACTTTTCTCTATCCCTTTAACAACAAGCTATCCCTTCAAAACAAGCAGAGGATTCATCCGGGCCAGAGGACGGGCCAGTTCGCTCTGCTGAAGAGAATCGATTACCAGAGAAATATCTTTGTAGGCCAGGGGGGATTCATCCAGCATGCTGCCCCCGCTGGAAGAAACTGCTTTAACCCTCCCCAGGCTGGAACGATGCTGTTCCCGGGAGATGGTTTTTTTTGCCTGGGTTCTGCTCATGCTGCGGCCGGCACCATGAGCGGCGGATTTCAAGGCAAGAAGGGTATTTTCACTATCTTCAGAGCTGACCACATAACTTGAGGTTCCCATTGAGCCAGGAATCAGGGCCGGTTTTCCCGGTGCCAGCCGGGTAGCTCCCTTGCGGTGGATCAGCACTTTTTGCTGCTTTTCGTTAATACGGTGCTCTTCCCAGCGGGCAATATTATGGGTGTGATCGTAAAAAAGCCTTAGCTGGGAACCGGGGAATAAATCACTCCAGATTTCTTTCAACCTGGCTGTCAGCAGTTCCCGGTTGGCGTAGGCAAAATTAGCAGCACAGCCCATGGCAGCCAGATAATCCTTCCCCTCCGGACTCTCTGATGGCAGATAGGCCAGATTTTTTACCGGAAAATTCAAATTGTATTTCTGACGTTTCTGTTCGGCCAGCTTGAGATAGTCCTGGCAGATCTGATGACCAAAACCCCGGGAACCGGTATGGAGCATAATTACAATCTCTCCTTTAAAGAAACCGCTTTCCTTTTCAGCCCAGGCAATTTGCTGTATTTCCAGAAAATGATTACCAGAACCCAGTGTGTTAAGCTGGGTGATGCCTCTCTCCCGGGCCTTGCTGGATACCGCCGCAGGATCAGCTCCGGAAAAACTGCCTCCATCTTCACAATTTTCTGGCAGGAATGAGTCGATTATTCCCATTTTGTTAAGGGCCGGTATCCCTTCTCCGATTATCTGGTTAAATTCCCGGGAAGAGAATTTCAGCTTAGAGCTCTGGCCGAGGCCGGCAGGGATACGCTGCCGGAGCTGTTTTAATATCTCATCCTCCCTGTCTTCCAGGTCCTGTTTGGAGAGGCCGGTTCGAATTAGGCGAACCCCGCAGTTAATATCAAAACCCACCGCTCCCGGAGAAATCGGGCCACCTGGCCTGCTGGCCATTACCCCTCCGATGGGCAGGCCGTAACCCTGATGGAGGTCTGGCATTCCAACAACTGCTGCTATTCCAGGCAGAGTGGCTGCGGTCAGCAGCTGATTTAAGGCCTCCTCTTCTATATCTTGATAGATTTCCCGGGAGCAGAAAAGTTTGACCGGGCACTGCATATTATCTTCTTCAGGAAAGTTATAATAAATTCCCATGTTCTTCACCTCCTGGGGCTTAAGTTAATTTTATCATGAAATAAGCAGCTTAACCAGTCAAAGGCAGCAGAAAAAAACCCGGCCGGAATCGGCCGGGTGTGATAATTAAGCTCAGGAGTTTTTTTAATAATATTTGCTTAAGCTGCTTCCTGCTGGGCGTCTAAGAAGCTGTCCTTCTCCTTAACCAGGGACCTGGCCAGCAGGATCAAAGCAATCAGGTTGGGAGCTGCCATCAGGCCATTCATGGTATCTGCCAGCAGCCAGATAGGTTCCAAGGCCCCGACGGCTCCTACGAAGAGGAATGCCAGAAAAAGGAAACGGTAGGGCAAGACAATTTTCCGGCCAAAGATGTATTCCCAGCTTTTTTCACCGTAGAAGCTCCAGGTAAGCATGGTGGTGTAGGCAAAGATAATAATGCTGATATTAATTATATAACCACCAGGTCCGGGAAGCCCCCGGCTGAAGCCCTCTGTGGCAAGGACAGCTCCAGTTTCGCCGGTTGCCAGTGAATCGGTAACCAGAATAATGAGACCAGTCATGGTGGCAACTATGATGGTATCAATGAAAACCTCCCAGATACCCCACATGCCCTGACGGGCAGGTGTGTTTTTAGCCTGAGCGTGAACGATGGAGGCAGCACCCAGTCCGGCTTCGTTAGAAAAGATACCCCGGGCAACTCCAAACTGGATTGTCTGACGGACTGCTGCCCCGGCAAAGCCTCCTACTGCCGAAGCTGGATTGAAGGCATAATAGAAAATATCTCTAAAGGCGCCGGGAATGGCTCCAGCATTAAGTATCAGAATGACCAGTCCTCCTACAAAATAAAGGATTGCCATGATGGGTACCAGACGTTCAGCAACCCGGCCAATTCTTTTAATACCACCCAGAATTACCAGGGCAACAAAGAAAACTACCACAAGGCCGGTAACATAGGTAGGCACACCAAAACCATCCCGGGCCGCATCGGCCAGGGTGTTGGACTGCACCATATTGCCTATCCCTAAAGCAGCAACTCCGGCCAGAAAGGCATAGAGGACGGCGAGCCATTTCCAGTTCTGCCCCAGACCCTTTTCAATATAATACATTACTCCGCCGGAAATAATGGGGTTGCCTTCCTCATCTTCCCTCTCAGTCCGATATTTCAGGCCCAGTGCGGCTTCTCCAAATTTGGTCGCCATACCAACCAGCGCCGAGATCCACATCCAGAACATAGCACCAGGACCACCCAGAGCCAGAGCGGTGCTGACCCCGGCAATATTTCCTACTCCCAGGGTTGCTGCCATCGCCGAACTAACTGCCTGAAAAGAGGACAAAATACCTCCCTCCTTTTCCTCTTCTCTGCGAAAGAGGCGGCCAAAACTGTGATCCCAGGCATCCTTGAGATGGGTAAATTGAAAAAAGTTTAACCTGATAGTAAGATAGAGCCCGGTGCCTAGCAGCAGCACCAGAAAGGGCGGCCCCCAGACAATTTCGTTGATCACGTCATTGACATTGAGAAGTGCATCCAGCATGAAAAATCCCCCTTTAAAAGATATTTTAATTTCACTTCAGATATATAATTATAGATAACCGATTAAATTCCTTTCTTATCATTAAAAGAAAAAATTCTCAAATTAGGGCGATAACACCTTTCTTCTCAGGCTGGACATTGTTTCGCTGGTGGTTTATAATTTAAAAGAACAGTATAAAGGACCTAATATTAATAAAACTTTTTAAAAATAGGAAAATCACCAGTGCTGACAAAGAGATAAAAAGGATATAGAGGGAAAAGGAAGATAGATAGAAGCAAGTCAAAAAAGATACTGCAAATTATTTCGGGAGGCTCAATCATGAAAGCAGAACCTGTGAAGATAATTACCATCTTTGGTACCAGACCGGAAGCCATTAAGCTGGCTCCGGTTATCAGGGTACTGGAAGAAGATCAACATTTTCTTAACTGCACAGCCGTTACCGGACAACACCGGGAAATGCTGGATCAGGTGCTGGAGATCTTTTCTCTAAAACCTGATTATGATCTTAATTTAATGGAGCCGGAGCAGAGGCTGCCAGCCTTAACCGCCCGAATTATTTCAGGACTGGGAGAAATCTTGTCTCAGGAAAAACCGGATCTGGTGCTGGTCCATGGAGATACTACCACGACCCTAGCTGCAGCACTGACTGCCTTTTATCAGCAGATACCGGTCGGTCATGTGGAGGCCGGTTTAAGAACCGGCAAGAAATTTTCTCCTTTTCCCGAGGAGATGAATCGCAGCCTGACAGATCAGCTGGCAGATATCTATTTTGCCCCCACCCCGCTTAACCTACAGAATCTTCGACAGGAAAATATTGCTGAGAAGAGAATCTATCTCACCGGCAACACTGTTATAGATGCAGTTCGGTCAATTTCAGAGAAAAGTTATCAATTCCCCCGAAAGATTCCAGTTGCTGAAGCCCGGAAGAGGGGTCACAAAATTATCCTGTTAACTGCCCACCGCCGGGAAAATTTGGGGGAGAGAATGGAGGATATTTTTACTGCTGTTCGGGAGCTAGTTTTAACTTATAAGGATGTCGAACTTATCTTTCCAGTTCATCTCAATCCCAGGGTTCAGAGACTGGCAGAGAGCAGGCTGGGGGAACATCCCCGAATCCATCTTTTAGAGCCGGTGGATTATCAAACCTTCATCAATCTGGTATATCAATCCTGGCTGGTGCTGACCGATTCCGGGGGAATTCAGGAGGAGGCTCCCGGACTCGGAGTGCCTGTGGTATTGCTGCGGGAGGATACCGAGCGCCCTGAAGCTCTTAAAGCTGGAACTGTTCTCCAGGCCGGCACCTCCCGGAAAAGGATAATTGAGCTGGCCGGTCGTCTGCTGGAGGATGAAGAATTTTATCAGCGAACATCCAGGAGTTCAAACCCCTATGGAGATGGTCGTGCTGCATTGAGAATCAGGGATGCCCTGCTGGAATATTTTCAGCTGGCCGAAGGGGTTTTTCAGCCCTTCAGTGTTCAAGACTGATTGGATTTAAATATAGCTGCATCGGGTTTTAAGCGCAGTTTTTATTTGTTATCAAATATCTGCTGTGATATAATTTTTATGGAGTCTTGGTTTAAAAAACAGCTGTCAAAAACCGGACTTCCTGTTTATTTGGTTAGGGAGGGTATAATAATGGGTGAAAAGGGTAAAGATATAAACAAAAATAATGATTGTAATAAGGAAAAAGAGGAAGAACAGTATAATTACAGCTACCGGGAAATGATTATCAAATTCTATCAACTTTACCTTAAGAGATACAGCGGCCAGTTTTTTGGGATTCAGCTTCTCCATATTGTGGGAGCTGTTATGCTCCTCATTCCCCCGCTGATTATGAGGG
>PWFW01000049.1 GCA_003554225.1 Halanaerobiaceae bacterium
CAACAGTAAGAAGTTAGCAACAGTAAGAAAATAACAACAACAAATTATAGTAAATTTCTCTGCTCCTGACCGATACTGACTGCTGTTTTGCCCCCAATTCCGAATATCGCTGAAGAAGACAGTTTAGGAATTTCGTCTAAGAGCTCCATTTATGAGGTATGAGGTCGGCCTAGAAAGCTTTTCTGGGAGGTTCGTCTAGGAAGCTTTTCCAGGAAAGCTTTTCAGGAAAATCTTTTAGGCGGAAGTAAAGGAGGCAAAAATAATGCTGACCAGGAAAAGTTTATCCCTGCAAAGCCTATCGTTTTTAATTATATTTTTCTTGCTGGCTGTTTTCCTCACAGTTCCGACCACGGTTCCGACTACAGTTCCGACCGCTGTTCCCACCACTGTTCAGGCTTCTCAGAATGATCGGCTCAATATCGCCATTCCCGATCGGGCTCAAACTCTGGACCCGGCTTATCTGCAGCGGGTTTTATCAGACTGGCCGGTGATGAACTCGATTTTTAACGGGCTGGTCAAATATGAGCCCGGCAGTTTTGATGTTGTCCCGGATCTGGCCGAAGACTGGACGATTTCCGACGATGACACAGAGATAACTTTTACTTTAAAAGAGGGGGTTCAGTTTCATCAGGGATATGGTGAGCTGACGGCTGAAGATGTAAAATTCAGTTTTGAGAGAATTATTGACGAGGAGGCTGATTCTCCTGAAGCTCAATCCTTCGCCAATTTAAATCGGGTTGAAGTTATCGATCGCTATACAGTAAAGCTGATCCTGGATGAGCCTATGGGTCGTCTCTTTACCTCAACCCTGCCCTTCAATGCCGGTCTGATTGTCAGCCAGGAAGCGGTTGAAGAGATGGGCAGAGAAGAATTTGCCGGCAATCCCATCGGTACCGGCCCCTATGAATTTGTTGAGTGGGATGTCAATAACAACATTATTCTAACCGAGAATGAAGACTATTTTGCCGAGCCGCCGATCTATCCAGAAATCAAATTCATGCCGATGGCTGATCCCACTTCTCAGGAGCTGGCCCTTCAGTCGGGCGAGATTGATATCGGTCAGCTGACTCTGGATAATTTCGAAAACATTCAGGCGATGGATGAGTTTGAAGCTGAAATTTATCCCGATCTCGCCATCCAGTATATCGCCTTTAATACCTCCCGGGAACCGCTGGATAATCAAACCCTGCGGGAAGCCCTGCGATATATCATTGACCCGGAGGAGATTCTGACAGCAGCCTTTGCCGGTCAGGCCGAGAGGGCCCGTTCAATTCTGCTGCCCGATATGATCGGTTACTGGGAAGCTCAGGAATACGAGCTGGAAGAGGTAGGCGAGGAGCACGTCTGGGATCTTCTGGAAGAGGCCGGTTATCCCGATGGTGAAGGCCTCAGCCTTGAATATGTCACCGATGCCATTGAAGAAAGACGCCTGATAGGGGCCTTAATTCAGGATCAGCTGGCCCGCTTCAATATTGAAATGAATATCGAGGCCCTTGAAGTTGGTCCGAAGATTGACCGCTGGGAGGAAGGCAGTTATGATGTAACCTATGCCAGATTTACCAACACCGTCGATCCCGGTTATAATTTTCAGTGGAATTTAAGCGAGCAGATCGGCAGCTGGAACCTGTTCCACTGGTCGAATGAGGAATACGACAGGCTGTGGCAGGAAGCAGAAAGTATTGTTGATGAAGAAGAGCGGGCGGCCAAATATCAGGAGATGCAGCAGCTGATGGACGAAGAATCAATCGGCATCTGGGTAACCCACGGAGTGAAAACCCCGGCCTGGCGGGCAGATTTAGAGCCGGTTTTCTCACCGGATGGAGTAGTGCTGCCCTGGCTGGTTGACAGTCAATAATAAAAATAGAAAAAGTCAGGACGAAAGTTGGAGTCTGGACGGCAAACTGGCCTGGGCCCGGTCTTATCAAGGATCCGGGTTCAGGCCAGAAAATTATTGGTCGAAAAATTAGGGCTGGAGGCAATACCGATGTTTGTCTATATCTTAAAGAGATTATTATGGCTGGTCCCCACCATTTTAACTGTTCTGCTGATTCTCTTCAGCCTCAGCTATCTGCTGCCTGGAGAGCCGGCAGATATCATTTTAGGGCCGCGGGCTACCCCGGAAATGAGAGCAGAGCTAAACAGGCGGCTCGGCCTGGACCGTCCCTGGTATCAGAGCTATTTTATTTATCTGCAGAATGTCCTCCGGGGAGATCTGGGGAGATCTATCTTTCGGGATAGGCCTGTTTTTGATGTTATCATGGGCGTTATTCCCTACACCCTGATTTTAACTCTGAGCGGGATGACCCTGGCTATCTTTAACGGGATTATCATCGGGCTGCTGGCAGCCAGCTACGAAAACAGCTTTATCGACAAATTTTTAACCCTCCTCTCCTATATAACCGCCTCAACCCCGACCTATATTGCCGGGGTTATCCTGATTGTTGTCTTTTCAATCCAGCTCGGCTGGCTGCCCTCTATTGGGGCCGGCGAGGGAGGTTTTCTCAATACCCTCCATCATCTGATTGCCCCGGCCCTGGCTCTCTCGGTGGGCTGGACAGGTTATATTGCCAGATTGACCCGCTCATCAATGCTGGAAACTCTGGAAGAGGACTTTATCCAGACCGAAAAATCCTTTGGCATTCCTCGCTATTATATCATATATAGATATGCCTTAAAGCGAGCCATCAAGCCCATCATAGCAGTGATTGGCCTGGGTATCGGCAGGCTTTTAGGTGGGGCTGTTTTTGTGGAGGTTATCTTCAACCGTCCCGGTCTGGGCAGATTGATAGTGGATTCCGTCAGGGAAAGGGATTTACCGCTTGTGAGGGGTGGGGTTATGATAGCGGCGCTTTTATTCATTCTGGCCAATTTAGCTGCAGACATCTCCTATGCCTATTTTGATCCCCGGATTAAAGAAGAATAGGATCTGAAGAGAAAAGTGGGAGCCTGGAGGTTTATAATATCATGTTTAAAATCTTTAAAAGTCAGCGATTTTTTCGCCTGTGGAAAAAAATTCTGCGGGTGATAAATATCATGAAAAGGGATTATAAAGCCTATCTCGGGGGCAGCATTATTCTTGTGATATTGATTGCGGCAGCTTTTGCTCCCTATCTGGCTCCTGCCAGCCCCTACGCCACCGATGTGACAAGGAGGCTTGCAGGTCCCAGCCGTCAGAATCTGCTGGGAACAGACAGCCTGGGCCGTGATATTCTCAGCCGGCTGATCTATGCTGCCAGACCGGCAATGATGGTCGCCTTCGGGGCGATTATTATCTCCGTCATCATCGGGATAGTAACCGGTCTGCTGGCTGCCTACTCCGGGGGTGTTTTTGACACCATTGTGATCTTTATTTTTGATGTTGTTCGGGCCTTTCCCCCGATTATTCTTATTCTGGTGCTGCTCTCCGTCGTCGGTCCCTCTCTGGCCAGCGTGATCATTATTCTGGGCATTACCACCATGCCCCGCTACGGGCGGGTGGTTCGAGCCGAAACCCTTTCAGAAAAAGCCGAGGATTATGTGGAATCAGCCAGATCCCTGGGGGCAAATAATTCCCGGATAATCTTCAAACATATCTTTCCCAACATTTTTGCCTCAGTTCTGGTGCTGAGCGGTATGGATATGGCATCGATGATCATGTGGGAAGCGGGGATTTCCTTTTTAGGTCTGGGGCTGCAGCCTCCGCTGAGCAGCTGGGGAGTTATGCTGCAGGAATCCTATCAGTATATTCAGACTGCTCCCTTAATGATTCTCTGGCCTTCCCTGGCGATAATCCTGACGATGCTTGGTTTTTCAACCTTTGCCGAGAGTCTGAGAATTGCCTTAAATCCCAAAACAGGGCAGGAGGAATAAATGGTGGCTGACAATCTTCTCAGCATCAAGAATCTATCAGTGGCCTATCACGTTAAAGGTGAAGACCTGACTGCCATCGCTGAGATCACTTTAGCTATCAGGAAAGGTGAGGTGCTGGGGCTGGTGGGAGAGAGCGGATCCGGCAAATCCACCCTGGGGAGAGCTATCTTGAGGTTGCTGCCGGCATCAGCCAGGTTGAAGGGCGGCAGTATCAGCTACAGGAAGGAAGAGCTCACTCAAGAGCTCACTCAACTATCTGAAAAGGAGATAAACAAAAAAATCCGGGGCAGAGAGATAGCCATGGTGATGCAGAATCCTCAAAATGCCCTTAATCCGGTCTTTACCGTCGGGAGGCAGTTAGTCGATGTTCTCTATTTCAAAGAGAAGAAGGATAACAGGCAGGTTAGCCGCAGGAAGTTAAAGGGGAAGGCTGTCGAAATCCTGGAGAAGGTGGGGATCTCTGATCCGGAATACAGGTTCAGTGAATATCCTCATGAGCTGAGCGGAGGCATGAAACAGCGGGTGATGCTGGCCATGGCCTTCATCTCCAGCCCTTCCCTGCTGATAGCCGACGAGCCAACCACTGCCCTGGACCCGACCGTCGAAGCCCAGATCTTGAAGTTATTGGCCGAGCTGGTCGAGGAATACCAGACTTCAATTCTCTACATCAGCCATGATTTGCGAGTGGTTGCCGGTTTGAGCGATCGAATCGCGGTCATGTATGCAGGCAGGCTGGTGGAACTGGCCGAAGCGGATGAACTTTTTTCCCGGCCCAACCATCCCTACACTCAAGCCCTGATAGCATGCCTGCCGGATCCTGAAAGGGGCGAGAGATTGCCCACCATTCCCGGTAAGGTGCCCGATCTGGGATACTACCCCTCAGGCTGCAGCTTTCATCCCCGCTGTCGGCACTGTTTTGAACCCTGTCCCCGGGAGGTGCCGCCTTTAGAAGAGGTCGGCCCGGGCCACTTATCGGCCTGCTTTTTAAACAGCAAAGGGGTGGAAGAGGAGTGAAATAGGAGAAGAGGGAGTGAGGAAGAAAATCTCTAAAAAACCCGTACAGGTCAAAAACTTTTGGGCTCCTAAAAGAATTCAGAATAACTCAATAGATTAAAAAGAACTCAAAAAGAAATTTAGAGAAACTTAAAAAGAAACTTTAAAATAGCTCAATAAGAACCTGATAAAAGAATGGAGATAGC
>PWFW01000092.1 GCA_003554225.1 Halanaerobiaceae bacterium
AAAACTTCCTGTTCAGCAGTCAGAGTAACAATATAGGCCAGCTCATCCTCAATCATTATTGCCTGCCTCCAGGTAAGATTATAATCCCCAGCTTCATCCTCAGCAATCCCGGAATAGGTTAATTCTGCAGCTTCCCTGCCATCTACCATAATTTCCTGCTGTTCAATGAGAGCAAAATCTTCCAGCATATTTTCAACCTGCATTAGAACCAGCTCGGTATATTCCTCTACTGATAGATCCTGCTGAAGCTCTTCAGCCATAACATTTAAATTACTGGTAAATTCATTAGCAGCAACCTCTTCCGGTGCCAGCAGGACAAATTCCAGAATCATACCCTGAGGTGCCTCTTCCCGGCTTATCCAGTCAGCTGGATACTCCAGAGAAAAATACTCTCCCTCAAAAACATTCTCAGCCTGCAGTCTGACCGGAACAATTATCAAAAACGCCATTAGTAAAACCATAGTTAATGCTGATATTTTGCTGAATCTTTTAGCAGCAAACATGCTGTATCTCTCCTTTCCTGGGAAAAGTAAAATTTATAGTGAAATGTTAACAGTACTATGAGGGGTTTGCTTTGCCCTGATTATATAATATTGCAGCCAAGACTGCAAGAAAAAAGCCCGGCGTGGGGGAGTAGAGTAGGGGGCCGGGCTTAAAATGTATCCAGCTATAATAATCTAACAGATATTACCACAATCAGGTATTAGGCCGAATTCAGGCAGATACTTCAGCTTATATTCCCGATTCAATCAACCTGTATACTCCCTCCTCCAGCAGTGTGCGGACAGCAAGATTAATCACTTCCTGAGCACCCTGACCGCTTTCAAATTCCACAATATTATCGCCCAGAAAGGAGAAGGTCTGGGCATTGACCCTGCTGCCTTCAATCCTTCCCTTCAAACTTTCTGCCCAGACAATCTCCCCTGAGGTGGTATCAATCAATCTTAAATCCAGAGCTGTACTGGCAACTGCAACTTCTCTGCTGCCTCCAATTCCGGCTATGGCCAAACCAGTACCTCCTGTTTCTCTGTCAATCTGATACTCGGTGACAGCTCCATCAATCACATAATCGGCCCCGGTCAATTCTCCCAGATTAGGACCCTCTCCCTCAGCAAGACGCTGATACTCTTTTAAATCCAGCTCGGTTGAAAGGTTACGAAAGTTTATTCTATCCAGAACTTTAAACTGCCGGGAGCGCTTAAGCGCTGTAATCAGCATATCTTCAGCCCCCTGCGTTACCATGGTTGAGCCGCCAATTTTAAATTGTCCGGTTTTATCTTCAATGTTATAGACTGCTATTGAGATTTTATTTTCTCTTTCAGGTAGAGCTGCCAGCAGCTGGGTTGCAGTGGTAACATTGGGTCTGGAAACCCGGATATCATCAGTCTTATCAAGTATCTCCTGGGCCAGAAGTTCAAACTCATCTATTTCTTCAATATTTTCTTCTCCCGGATCATCATCCTGCTCAACAGCTCTAACTTCAGAGAAAATAACCCCAAAGATAAGCACCAGAAAGATAAGGATTACTATTGTTTTGTTGTATCTTACTTCAGTAGCTCTCTGACTCCTCATCCTTTTCACCTCTATTCTTTTGGCCTGGAAAATGTGCTGACTTCTGATTACAGCACATCGCTTTCAACAATTTCAAAAACTGCTTCTTCAATCAAAGTACGGACAACTAAGTTAATTTCCTCCTGTTTTCCGCTGCCTGTCTCAAACTCTACTATATTATCCCCGAGAAAGGAGAAGGCCTGCAGTCCAACCTGACTGCCTTCAATCTCTCCAGCCAGACTTTGAGACCAGACAACTTCACCACTGGTGGTATCGGTCACCCTGATATCTATGGCAGTACTGGCAGTTGCTGTTTCATTAAAACCACCAATTCCTGCGATTGTCAGGCCGGTACCTCCGCCCTCTCTGTCTACCTGATATTCGGTCACAGCTCCTTCAATCACATAATCCGCTCCTGTCATTTCTCCTAAAGCCGGGCCTTCTCCTAAAGCCAGCCTGTCTTCTCCCTGCAGGTTTTGTTCATTCATAAAGTCACTAAAATTAATCCTATCCAGAACAATAAACTGCCGGGATCTTATCAGAGCAGTGGCCATCATATCTGTTGCTCCCTGTGTTATGACCGGTGATCCGGTATCATCATACTGTCCGGTTTTATCAGCTATATTATAAACTGCTATTTTTGTCCTTTCCTCGGGTTCAGGCAGAGCTGCCAGCAGCTGGGTTGCAGTGGTAACGTTGGGGTCAGCTGACAGAATATCATCGGCTGAATCAAGAATTTCACTGCTCAGTTCTTCCAGTTCCTCTGCTTCTGGCTCCTCTGCCAGTATTAAACCGGGAAAGGCTGCTGAAAAAATCAGACCGATAATTATAAGGTATGCCGCTAGTTTCATCTGCTTTGACCTCCATTCAATTCCCATTACCAGCTTTCCTGCATCGGCCATTCATCTGCAGAGTAGGTAATGGTTGTGGTCTCTCCAGTGATAATGTCTCTAATCTCAACATAGACCTCACCAGTGTCAGGATCCTCTGCAATCGAGACCCTCAAATCACCGACTTCATAATCTCCAAAGGCCATTTCTTCATCCTGCATTATCTTATCAACCATTTCTCTTTGAATTCTGCTGGTAAGCCGGCGCTCGAAGCTTTCTTGAAATCTTTCTATGGGGTCCTGCTCCTCCTGATACATTTCTGCCTGTTTTTCAGCTGTATTAATGGCGACCTGCCTGGCATTAGGATTGTTAAAGATCTGGAAATTCCAGCTCATGGTAAAATTGTAGGCAGCTGCTGAACTGCTGAAGGTCCCGAAAATTAGAACCGCCAGAATAGCTAAGGTAATTAGCTGTTTTTTCATTATTAAAACCTCCTGGTCCTGTGATTTTTGCAATACTGCTTAAAAACTTAATTGATAACCGGTGGCAAAACTAAATTCACTGTCTTCAAAGTCACCGGCTTCATTGATGTACTTTGCTTCCAGAAATAAACTGTCAGAAATTTCTAGTCCGGCAAAAAGCTGATATTCAGCCTGATCAGTAACCTCTCCCCCCACGCCTAGATACGGTGAGATATTTCGACCTGCCAGAGGTGCTGCTTTTAAGGAAACAAAGCCAGCGCCGGATCCAGTGGCCTGAAAATAAATTCCTTCCATCATGAAACTTAGCTGCTGAATAACCGGAAGAACTATCTCCAGACGGGCTCCGGGATTGACTGCTGTGCCTCTGGTTCCATAAGTGGTTACAAAAACACCAAATTTGTTAGAAAAAATCTCCTCTTCCTCTGCTTCTAAAAGCTGCTGTGAAGCTCTGATTAACCTCAGTCTTTCCTCTTCCGACTGTGCCTGAGCTGATACTGTTGTTAAGACCAGCATAAAAATTAAAGCAGTTACAAAAACAAGAAGCGTTAATTTTTTCGCCATGATTATTATCTCCCTTCAACAAACCCGGTCAAATTTCAACCGGAGATATTTAATCATCCTTGCTCTGATTTATGACAGCAGTATTATTTGTTCCCTGCTGGGTTACCCGGGAATAATTGGAGTTGCCAGTCTGTCTCTGCCAGATAAAATTACTGCTTCCTTTTTGAAATACAACCGCCCTGTTTTGCCAGCCTGTCAAAAGCTGCAGGGTAAAATTAGACTGACCGAGCTGGATAATCCAGGCCGGCTGATTTACCCCCTGCCTCACATAAATATTACTCTGGCTGTCAATTAGAATAGCAGAGTCAGAACCTTCTGCCCTAACGGGCATTTCAAAACCAGGAAAGGAGAAAAACAGAGCTGTTATGATAAGAATTATTATTGGCAGATTTATTTTTTTCATAATTTTCAACCCCTGAATGAAGTTAATTATCTGAGCTCAAAATATCACTGGGTTCACTTTCCGTGCCAGCTTCATCAACTGCTGTGATTTTATAATAATAAATGTTATCACTATCAATATCTCCATCAGTATAACTTATCAGGTTATCCTCCCGGGAAAAATCATTATCCTCTTCATCATCATCCTCATGAGCCTTAAGCTCAACAAGCTCTTCAAAATCATCATCTTCACTTAAGCTGCGATATATTCTGTACTGACCTGCATTCCGTTCTGATTCATCCTTGATATTTTCCAGGCTGCTTTCCCAGATTATCTCAATATCTTCTTCATTACTCTGTCTGATATTGTTAATCACCGGAATACCGGGCTCGCCCTTTTCAACAGTAAAGACAAAATCTTCTGGCTCAGCGAAGTTGCCTTCAATATCCCAGATATTTTCCGATACCGTTACAGCATATTCGGCTCCAAAGTTCAAATTACCCTCCAGTTCCAGGATTATTTTGTTATTGTCAACCACTATATCCTGAATTATATTGCTCTCGACTTCCTCTTCCTCTGTTTCAGGCTCATCTACTTGATATACACTGATATCATCAGCCAGTTTCTCCCGGTCTACAGTGTTATTATAGGTAAGAATAACTTCGGAGATATCATAAGAAACCTTTTCAGCATCACTTTTTGGTTCGCTGTCCCAGAGCAAAAACTCTATCAGAGTAAACTCAGAATAAAGCTCTTTGTTATCATCCATATAAATCTGCCAGTTATAATCATCAACTTTCATTACTTCATCGGCATTTTCTCCCCGCCAGCCAGCAAATTCATAACCTTCATTTGCCTGCAGCTCTAATTCAGCAATTGTCCCTCTTTCATAAACAAAATTCCCGGATCCAGGATAGATAATTTCTCCGCCCAATTCATCACCCCTGATTCGCAATATTTCTGGATTGGTGGGAGAGGTATCTTCCTGGAAAACCGCATCACAACCGGTTATAAAAACTGCCAGCAGGAGAATTAACGCAATCAGTCCAGCTTTTCTCAATTTAAATCACATCCCTTCTAACCTATCCAGCAGGTCACTTTATCAGGATTTTATTCAAAGCCGCTGAACTTTTTTATCTGGCAGTACAATCTCTGATAAAAATCAGCGGCCCTGAATAAAACCATTTGAGCTTGAGCGGATAAGTCT
>PWFW01000014.1 GCA_003554225.1 Halanaerobiaceae bacterium
CCGGCGGGGGCAGTCGTGCCAGGCGCTGATCTGCGTGGCCGACAGCCGCGGCGGCAGGTTATCCACAGCCTCGGCGTTGTCGGCCTCTGTAACGCGCGAGGGCAAATCGAATCCTTGAGAGGGGTCGGGGTTCGCGCGGGCGCGGGACTGGGGCTGCTCCACGGTGGCTCCTTTAGGGCGTTAGCCCAGGGTGGGTCATCGTCTAAATCTGTTTAGGGGGTCTGACCAGGGGGTTTATGGCAGGTGGGGCGTTAGACGTCAGAAATCGAGGGGGGGGTCTGTAGAAACAATTTCCCCGCGTGCGCGTATAAAGGCCTAACAACGCCGGCGGCGGCATCACGAACCCCCCGAAGGCGGCACGAAACCGGGCAGACGCTGCGTCGACACCGTCCAGCGGGTCTGCTGCCGCCCATCACCCAGGTTGAGGTTGCGGCGCTGCCCGCCCAACGCCCGCATCAGCGCCCCGAACCGGTGCGGGGTCACCCGGTCGCCGTAGGCGGCATGCACCCACGTCCGCAACGTTCGGGAGTAGACCCACACCTCCCCCAGCGCCTCGGAGGACCCGTCGGAGGGGACGTACAGCGGCACCCGATGCTCGAACGCCTCCTCCCGGTCGGTCGTCGGCGGTGTGTCCCGCAGATGCTCCTCGACGTAGACGCGGGCCTGCCCCTCGTCGGTGGCCTCCTCGTCGGCCTCCTCCCACACCAGCGCCTCCCCGAGCGCCTGCACGATCTGGTTCCACTGCGCCGGCTTCTGCTGCGGCGGCCAATGCCGCCCGCCCGTCGCCTCGAACACCGCCTGCCGGAACTTCGACTGGCTGGTCAGCTCCGCGGTCGACGCCAGCGCCACCGCCCCGTGGCTGGTCTCCACCCGGTAGCTCACCGGCGTTGAGGCGACCGCGGCGACCGCGACGATCGGGAACTTCAGGATGCGGCTGATGACCTCCAGCGCCTCCCGGCCGGCGATCTCCACCGCGTCGTTGTCGCCGGCGTCGCGGGCCTCCCCCAGCTCCTCGCGGACCTGCTCTAGCTGCTCGTCGGCTGAGGCGTCGAAGGCTTGGTCGCGGGCCTTGGCGATGGTGCGGGCGTAGTAGTCCTGCCGCAGCTTGAGGTCGTCGCCGTGCTTGCGGCGGCTGGCGATGAGCAGGTCGACGATCTCCTGGTCGGTCCAGCCGGCGGCGACGGCGTAGTTCGCTAGCGCGAGGTCGTAGCTGGACGCGGATTGGTCGGGCTGCTCGGTGAGGCTGCGGGTGCGGCTCCACGCCGACCGCATCCGCGGTTCGGCGTCGAACATCGCGTCGAGCCGTTCGTGGTCGGGGGTGGCGTGCGCGTCGAGCTGGAACGGGCCGATGTGGCGGTGCCCGTAGCTCGACGACGACAGGCTGACGATCCGGTCGGCGCCGCAGTGCTTCTCCAAGGTTGCGGGGTCGTAGCGGCGGTCGGCGGTGAGGTCGATGAGGGTGACGGGCTTGGGGTCGGCGGCCATCTTGTGGTTGACGGTGCCGGGCAGCCGCAGCACCCGGGAGAGGTCGTAGACCGAGTCGACGGTCCAGCCTTGCTGCCCGGCGGTGCGCTTCAGCGCGGCGTTCCAGGCGTGCGCGAGCTTGGTGGCGCGGTCCCGGTCGGTGTGGCCGGTAAAGATCCACGGTTCGTCGAGCAGCCACCAGGCTTGCAGCCCGTGCCCGGAGTGGACGAGGATCGACGGTTCGGGCAGGCCGGCGTCGGCGATGAGCGCGGCGGCGGTGTGCTGGTCGGGCGGCAGGTTCGACTTCGCGTGCGCGTCGGAGGCGATGTCGATGTCGCTCCACAGCGCGAGGATGCCGGCGGCGTCGTGGTTGGCGACCCGCCGCTTGGTTCCGCGGTCCTCGCGGGACAACGCGGCGCCGACGTAGACGTTGCGGTTGCGGGAGGCGTCTTGGGCGTGGTCCCAGGCTTGGTAGATGCCGCCGGCGGTGGGGCGGTTCCAGACGCTGCGTTTGCCGGGGTGGACCCACATGAGCCACCACAGGTCGTCGGGTGCGCTGCTGTAGAGGGCGTTGAGGAACTGCCATGCGGGGTCGTCGAGGTGCGCCTGGGCGGGGTCACGGTCGGGGGGTTCGGTCGGCAAGGCTGGCCCTCCTCTGCGATGTGAGGAGGGGGCGCGGCCTCGGCGGCTGCGCCCCCTCCTTTCGCTGCGGTGTGGGGTAGGTCGGTGACCTTACAGGGGGGCGGTTAGACCTCCTCGGTGGCGTCGTCGAAGTCGGTGACGTCGGTGGCTTGCAGGCTGATCGCTTCCATCGTCGCGCGGATCTTGGCGCCGTAGTCGCGGATCTGCTCGATGGTGTCGGCGTCGAGGTAGCCGGACACGCGGGGGCGGATCTCGGCGTACTCGATGCCGGCGGCGTTGCGGACCTTCTCCAGGGTGAGGGTGGTCTCGACGCCGTAGTAGGGGGTGCGCTTGTTCGCGAGCTGCAGGAAGAACTTGCGGATGGGCTTGATGCTGGTGGGTGGGGCGACGACGACCTTGGGCAGCAGATCCTCGGGGGTGGCGAGGAAGAGGATGCGGGTTTCCTTGCAGGCCTTGCCGCGGCCGGCGGGGTCGGAGCCCCACGCGTTCATGGGGCAGGTCGCGCATTCGCCGGTGGGGTTGGCGCTGCTGTCGGGTCCGTACTGGCCGACGCCGCGCTTGCCGTCGTCGCTGGAGCAGTCGGGCGGGGCGCCGCCGCCGGCTTCGTCGATGCCGGTGGCCCAGTAGGCGCGGGGGCTGCGCCAGTAGACGATGACGCCGGAGAGTTCCTTGACGACGTCGCTGCCTTCGAGGGTGGGGACCTCCCAGGCGGCGCCGCCGCCGGAGGGGACCTTGATCCGGTCGAGGTCGAAGGGGGTGAGGCCGCCTTCTTCGCCGACGTTCTCGGTGAGGATGTCGGCGATGTCGTTGCCGGCTTGGGTGATGGCGTAGGCGTCGGTGTCGATGCGGGCGAGTTCCTTGCTGGCCATGCGGTGCTCCTTGGTCGGTGCTGCTGGGGGTGCTCGGGTGCTCGGGGGGTTGGAGGGTAGTGGCGGCGGTGGGCTGGTTGGAGGGGGCTGGTCGGGGAAGGGGGCTAGCTGGCCTTGGTGACGCTGACCTTGTAGCCCTCGGTGATGTGGAGGGAGTCGCGGAGTTCGTCGGGGACGTCGTCGCCGTTGTCGATGAGTTCGCGGACGTAGGCTGAGAGGCTTTGGACGTTGAAGTCCTCGCGGACGTAGTCGTTGAGGCCGGCGGCGCGGAGCGCGTTGATGGCGGCGTCGCGGAGCGTTTCGCCGGTGTCGGGGTCCTTGGCGGGGCGGGCCCATATGTCGCGGCGCAGCCCGAGGGTGTAGCCGTCGAGGGCGATCCGGTCGATGCCGTGTTCGGCGAATTCGTCGAGGATGGCGGTTTCGAGGGTGTCGAGTTCCTTGGTGATCTCGCGGCGTTCGGCGTCGATGGCGCGCTTGCGGGCGGTGAGGGCGATGAAGCGTCGGGCGCGTTCGGTGTCCAAGGTGGTGCTCCTTCCGGTCGCCGGGGCAGGCACGTTTAGTCTATACCGACGTGGGGGTGGCGGGCGAGCCGGTGGGATCGGGCACGTCGTCGACTTCGGCGCTGTAGCGGCGCTCCATCACGGCGGTGACCAGCGCCTTGCGGTCCCGCAGCGCGGCGTAGACGTCCTCGTCGACGGTGCCTTCGGCGACGAGGTGGTAGTAGGTCACTGGGCGGCTCTGCCCGGGCCGGTGGACCCGTGCGAGCGACTGGTCGTAGTCGCCGAGCGAGAACCCGACGGAGTAGTAGACGGCGTAGGCGGCGCGGGTCAGATCGATGCCGACCCCGCCCGCCTGGATCTGCACCCCGGCGACGGTGACTTGCTCGGCCATCTCCGCGTCGTCGTTGAGCGCGTCGCGGCGGCGGCCCGACAGCTCCCCGTAGGCGCGGCCGAGGTCGGCGGCGACCTTCTCGGCGGCGTCGAGGTCGTGGGTGAACCGTGCGAACACCACGACGGGCTCGTCGGCGGGCAGGTCGGTGAGCAGCTCGGCGAGCGCGTCGCGCTTCTCGGTGCCGACGTCGCGGAGGTCGGGTTCGTCGCCGGTCGAGTCGAGGGGCAGGTAGCCGCTGGTGGTCTGCTGCAGCCGCAGCAGCCGCACCAGCGCGTTGTCGGCGGTGACCACACCTTCGTCGACGGCGGCGATCATCATCTCGTCGAGCTGGTCGTGGGCCTTGCGGGCGGCCGGCTCCAGGGTGACGGGCTGGGTGATGTGGTGCGCGTCGGGGAGGTCGAGCACGTCGGCGCCGACGTGGACCGCGACCCGATACATCTCCTCCGATAGCTCGTCCTCGCGCTGCCAGCCGACGACCTCCTTGCCGCCGTAGCCGCCCATGACCGCGTAGTGGTTGCGGAACCGCGCGAACGAGGTGCCGAAGATCCCCGGGTCAAGGAACCGGTACTGCCCGTAGATGTCGAGCGGGCTGTGCGGCAGCGGGGTGCCGGTCAGCAGGTAGCGCAGCCGGGCGTGCTTGCCGAGGCGGGCGCAGAAGCGGCTGGCGCGGCCGCCGGGCGCCTTGATGCGGTGGGATTCGTCGAGGGCGACGGCGTCCCACTGGCGGCTGGTGAGGTAGCCGTCGAGGGGCTCACGCCACGCGGCTTCGTAGTTGACGACGACGACGACGCGGCGGCCTGCGGCTTCGGCGGCGTCGACGGCGGCGCGGATCTCGGCGGTGCGGTCGGCGACGCGGCGGCGGCGGTCGGCGACGACGACGTCGTAGGGCTCGCCGGAGTGGCGGCGGAACTCGCGCGGCCACACGCCGAGGACGTTGCGGGGGCAGATGATCACGGCGGCGCGGACGTCGCGGTCGACGAACGTGTCGACGAGCACCTTGCTCTTGCCGGTGCCCATGTCCATGAAGAGCGCGCCGGCGTCGAGGGCGCGGAGGAAGTGGTAGGCCTGCCGTTGGTGCAGCCAGGCGCTGGTCTGTGAGTGTTCGACGTCGGGGAGGTCGTCGGCG
>PWFW01000165.1 GCA_003554225.1 Halanaerobiaceae bacterium
ATAAAAATGGTGGGGCTATCGGGATTCGAACCCAAGACCTACAGATTAGGAATCTGTCGCTCTATCCAGCTGAGCTATAGCCCCACATATAATTTAATATTATTTTACTGTTAATTTAATCCTACAGTTAATATTATACACTATATATCGGTAATTTCAAGGCTGTTTTTCTTGCAGGTTTACCCTGGGCATTTTCTGGTTTTCATCATGAAATTTTTTTGGTTATACCAGAAAAAACTATTGAAGTAAAAGCATATAAACCAGGATGATATTGTGTTATTTAGTATCAGAATATGATATAATAATATAAAGAAAAAATGATTCGGCGAAAAATATTTATAAAACCAGGTTAAAATGGGGTAGGGGTAAGATGAAAAAGCATTTTAAAAAAATTGCGGGTTTTTTGATACTGTTTCTGCTGTCTGGATTATTTTTTTTAGGGACTCCCGGAATAACAGTTGAACAAGTTGAGAGCAGTGAGATGGAAAGTCCGGTAGTGGCACTGACCCTTAGTTCAGGGGCAGCCTGGGGACTGGCTCATATCGGGGGGATTGAGGTCCTGGAGGAGCATGACATAGATTTTCAAATAATAACAGGAACCAGTGCTGGAGCCATTGTGGGTTCTCTTTATGCTGATGGAATGAGTACCGGAGATATGAGAAGTGAAATTGAGAAACTTGGCTGGACAGATTTTCTTTTCCCCACTTTAAACAATAAGGGCCTGGGATTTTTCACCACAGCTAGAATAGAAAATTATCTTTCAGAACTCTATCAGAATGAAAATATTGAGGACTTAAACCTTACTCTGGCCATTACTGCTACTGATATTGATACCGGGCAGCCGGTGACCTTTACCGAAGGCCCACTGGCCAGGGTTGTCAGTGCCAGTGTCGCGGTGCCAATTTTATTTGACCCGGTTGATATTGATGATAAGTGGCTGGCCGATGGTGGCCTGGTCAGAAACCTTCCGGTTGTAGAGGCTAAAGAGATGGGTGCTGATATTATTATAGCCGTAGATGTGGCTACCGGTTTTAGTTTTACGGGAAGGCCACAGGGCAGGATTGAATACGGCAACAGAGCCTATAACATCTTAAGAGGCTCTCTTCAGCGTCCTGAGGGTTATGATATCCTGATTGAACCTGATCTTAACGGCCTGCAGGGCTTTGATTTTGAAGCTCATGAAGAAATTATTAACCGAGGGCGTCAGGCTGCTGAGAAGAGCCTGGATGAGATTAAGGAATTGATTGAAAAAGCCGGCATTAGAGAAGGCAGCCCTTAAACTATTAAAATCATTAATGATAATTTCAGCCGCTGAATCAACTTCATATTTAATTGCTGGAAAAACTTAAAGTTCAGACTCCTTTTTCAGAATTACTGTAATGTCAGCCTTTTTGGGCTGGCAGTTTTTTTATTAAATTTTGCCTGATGATATTGTCAATAAAACCACAATATAGTATGATATAGTAAGGAAGATAAGAATTGCCAGGCTGAGGCTTTCCAGGTTCAGCTTTCAGCAGAATTTTCCAGAAACAAATTTCAAGAAAGAGAGTGATTGAAGTGGAGAGAAAAAACTACAGAGCTGCAGGTACAGGACTTTTTTTGGTTGTGGTTTTACTGATGCTGTCTTTTGCTGGTATTGCTGAAGTTCAAGTTCGGGCTGAAACTGAGGTTGAAGAGCTTTTTACCAGGTCATTAAATATTATTGCTGATATAGCCCAGCAGGTTGAATACGGGGTGGTTAATGTTCATACTGAAAGAGAGGTTGAGCGGATCAGGACCCAGCCAGATCATCCCTTTCTGGATGATCCCTTTTTCCGGCATTTCTTTCCGGATTTCTTCCGGGACTTTTACCGGGATGAGCCTCCTATTCTCCGGGAGGGTATTGGCAGCGGCTTTATTGTTTCTGAGGATGGATATATTGTTACCAATGAGCATGTGGTTAATGGGGCGACCAGAATCAATATTGCCTTAAAAAACAGCGAGGATAAAATACCAGCTGAAATAGTCTGGAAAGATTACAGCCTTGATCTGGCAGTTATCAAGATTGATACCGATATGGAACTGCAGCCCATTCCTTTAGGTGATTCCGATCAAATTCGTCAGGGAGACTGGGCGATAGCCATTGGCAATCCTCTGGGTTTTGAGCATACAGTTACCATAGGAGTTATCAGCGCCCTGGGCCGTCCGATTCAAATACCAACCCAGGCCGGAGAAGTCCGGTATCACCGTAATTTAATACAGACTGATGCTGCAATCAATCCCGGAAACAGTGGAGGGCCCCTGCTAAATATTCAAGGAGAGGTAATCGGGATTAATACTGCAGTGGCCATGCAGGCCCGGGGAATTGGCTTTGCCATTCCTGTTAATGAGGTTAAATTTGCCATTGAGGATATTCGAGATTATGGTGAGGTGAGAAGACCCTGGATTGGAGCCAGCATAACAGATATTACTCCTGAAGTTCAGCAGTATTTCGGCCTGGAAAGAGATCAGGGAGTTCTGGTTCTCGAAGTGCTGGCTGACAGCCCTGCAGAAGAAGCCGGACTTAAAGCCTATGATGTAATTCTGGATGCTGATCGGCAGCGGATGGATGATACCCAGCAGTTTCTGGAATTTATTCGCAGCCGGGAAATTGGAGACAGGGTGATGTTAAGGATTATCAGGGAGGGAGAACAAAAACTTATATTCGTTAAGATCGGCCAGCGGCCCCAGCAATTTTAATTTTTATTTGCATCGGGATAAATATTTTTGATATAATTTAGATGTAAAAATGCTTTTTGGCAGGAATCTCTGGATAAAATTTATCCTGATGTAGTTTTGTTCAGGTCTGTCTGAGAATTATTGTTTTTCCCTTAGATCCAGGGTTTGTAGTTCCAGACAGATCTTCGCTTATCTCTTCAGGTATCAGATAATTCAGGAAAATGTCGGTTTTTCTTCGCTGGTTTTGGACAAAATAATGGGATAGAGGGGGATGTTATTGATGAAGCAGGTTATTGCAGGGTTTTTGCTTTTATCTCTGCTTATTTTTGCAGGAAATGCTGCTGTTCAGGCTGATTATGAAACAGAATTGACTGTGGCAGTTGGTGAAGTAGGTGCAGAATTTGATACGGTGGTGTCAGCTGCTGAGCGGTACATGGCAGAAAATCCGGAAATTTATATTGAAGTGGTTGATTCTCCAGCAGAATCGGGTGAACGATTGAGCTACTTTTTGACCTATTTTGAAAGAGAAAGTTCTGAAGTGGATATCTATCAAATTGATGTTATCTGGCCGGGAATTCTGGAGGAGCATCTGATTGATCTCCATGAATATGGAGCTGAGGAGCATCTTGAAGGGCATTTTGATTTTATTATAGACAATAATACCACTCCTGAGGGTGAACTTATAGCTATGCCCTGGTTTATTGATGCCGGGATGCTGTATTATCGGGCAGATCTGCTGGAAAAATATGAGCTGGATGTACCTGAAACCTGGGCTGAACTGGAAGAAAAAGCGGGGATAATTATGGAAGGAGAGAGGGAGGAGAATCCTGAGTTCGAAGGTTTTGTCTGGCAGGGGGCTCCCTATGAAGGCTTAACCACCAATGTGCTGGAATGGTTTGCTTCCAATGCCGGTGGTAATTTTGTCTCAGAGGACCGGGAAGTTACTGTGCTTAATGATAATAATCTCTATATGCTAAAGAAGGTTATGAGCTGGATGGGTGATATCACCCCCCTGGCTGTGACGGGATTTATTGAAGAGGATTCCCGGGCAGTCTGGCATGAAGGTAATGCTGCCTTTATGCGCAACTGGCCCTATGCCTATGGTTTGACAGAGGAGAGGGAAGCAATTGAGGATTTTGGGGTAACAAGGATTCCAGCCGGTCCAGAGGGAGAAAGCGCCTCAGCCCTGGGAGGCTGGCATCTGGGGGTAAGCCGGTACAGCGATAATCCTGAAGCAGCTGCTGAATTTGCTTTTTTTCTGGCCAGTGCTGAGATTCAAAAGATGAGGGCAATCGAAGCCTCTCTGCCACCAACCATCGAAGAGCTTTATCAGGATGAAGAGATTCTGGCAGAAAATCCCCTCTTTGAAGAATTTCTTGATATATTTGAAACAGCTGTTCCCCGCCCCTCAGCCCAGACTGCTCCCTATTATGAGGCAGTCTCGGAAGCAATTTTCTCGGAGATACATCTGGCTTTGACCGGAGAAAGGGATGCCCTGACAGCTCTGGAAAGTTTAGAAATTGAACTGGAAGAAATTATGCAGTGGGAATAAAGACTTCAATCCTGACTATTAACTTATCAACAAACTGGTATAAACAAAGCCATTGCTTTATTCTCCGCTTTCTTCTGCCAGCTCAGGAAAATCGGGGAGTTCAGGCAGCCTATCAAGAAAAGAAAGCACTACATCAGGCCGGTCTGTTATAAAACCGCTGGAATGAAATCGGGCCAGAACTTTAATCTGCCAGAGTTCGTTGATAGTATAGGGAAAGACAAACATACCCTTTTCATGGGCAGCTGCTATATGCCAGGGCCAGCTCATAAATCCCTTGAGGCCCAGGCCCTGGGCCAGATCTTCTTCCTCTGCCAGCTCCAGCCAGGATCTCCAGCTCCGGCGGCCAATCATAGTGTCAGTAATTAACAGCAGCCGCGGGACTTCCGGGGCCAGTTCTTTAAAATTTCGGAGACTCTGGGGACTAAAGGAAAAGAAAATTGTCCTGGCGAATTCCTGATCGTTTCCTGCTGGTTCAGGGAAATCATTTATATCTTCGTTGTTAAGCCAGTTTTCCTCCCGGAGTACTTCCACAATGTCCTCTTCAATTCCTCGGTATTTTTCTGGATGCTTGCTTTCCAGAATAAGTCCCGGGGTATGATCTCCCCCTTTAGCTATTTCGATTAATTCCTGGAGGGTAATTATCTTTTCACCTTCATATTCGGGTCTGGCATAATGTGATACCTCATTAAACCAGCTCCCGGCATCGAGCTCCTGCAGCTCTTCATAGGTGAAGTTTCCGATTTCCAGATGAGCCCGGTCAGGATATACCTCCTCGATATTAGTTGCTCTTTCCAGGGTGGCATCATGAAAAATCACCAGCTCTCCATCTCTGGTCCGCTGGACATCGGCCTCCAGATAATCAGCTCCGGTATCCCGTGCCAGAACATAGGCTGAACGGGTTGATTCAGGAGCTTCTATTGAGGAGCCCCGGTGGGCGATAACTGCTGGATGAGGAATGCCAAATTCGGTCAGGATATCCTTTCCCCGCTGGTCCGGGTTTATTAGATAGTATCCTCCGTAAAAGATCATAAAAAGTGCAAAGAGAATGCTGAAAATTATTGCAGCAATTAATCTGCCTCTCATAACAATCACCCCTTTCAGTCTCTTAAAGTAGTTTCCATTTTTTCTCTGATGAAAGTAATTATATTGCGGGTTTCATCCTTCTGCTGTTCGGTTAGTTCAACTGTGGGATCTTCTCGATTCCTGACATGTCCGACTCTGTGAATTTCATCCAGCTCCTTGAGAAAAAGCTGATTCCGGTAAAAAATCTGGGGAAATTCGTGGAGGAAGTGTACCGATTTTTCTTCACCTTCCAGCAGAGAACGCCCGAGAAATTCGTCCGGAAGACTTTCTTTACCCAGCAGATCCAGAATGGTTGGAGCCAGATCGGTGATAGTTCCGGTTACTTCAATTTTTCCCGGTTCTAATTCCGGATGATAGATCAGCAGAGGAATATGCTCCGGCTTTTTCACATTTCTTTTCAGCTCAAACTCCAGACTGGAGGAATATTCCGGGGTATCGATGGAAGCATCGTGGTCAGAATAGATTACAAAGAGGGGATTATCTTTAAGACCTCTCTCTTCCAGCTCGCTGAAAAACATCTCCAGCGATTTATCGACAAAGGAGATGGACTGAAAGAAATCATGGACCAGAGGGTTTTCTATGTCAGCATATTCTTCAACCATCATCTCTTCTGGATAGAAATTAAAGGGAGTATGGCTGGTCACGGTGATAAATAAACCAAGGAAGGGTTCATCGTGATTTTCCAGAAAATCCAGGGACTGTTTGAAAAAATCATAGTCATTAATGCCGAGATAGCCCTCTTCCATATCCATCACCCTGTCTTCGGCAGAATAATCTTCCCGGCTGTAAAAACGGTCAAAACCCAGATCGGGATAGGCCTGATGGCGGTAGAAAAATTCTCCTTTATTTCCATGAAAGGCCAGGGCCTGATAGCCCTCTTCCTGCAATATATTCGGCAGTGAAGCAAATTCTGTCATGTCATTCTGCTTAAAGGCATAGGTTCTGTTAATCGGGTAGAGCGAGGTAAGCAGAGAAAAATCTGCATCAAAGCTGCCGTTGACATGTTTGGTATAGAAGCTGCTGCCGTAGAGGCTGTTATCCTTTAGATTGTTTAAGAAAGGTGTCAGCTCCCTGCCGTTGTGCTCGTACCCCAGCAATTTTTCATCCAGAGATTCAACCTGGATAACAATGATATTGCTGTCCCGGGGAATCACATTTTCTCCGTCAAGCTCCTCTGATTTCAGCATTTCAGGCAGCTCAGCTGTTCGATCCTGCAGGTCATTATAAAAGGTAGTATAATAAGCTTCATATAAATATAAAGGCAGGATACCATAGACACTGACAAAGGCTCCAGTGCTCCGGCGGTAAAGATCTACCGGCCTCTCGCTTCCCAGCTGCATATTGGTGGCCAAAACCTGGGTTGTCAGCAGCAGAATTAATACCAGCCCCACGAGCAGCTTCACTTTCCTTGTCTTTCGAGCTGAGGACGGCCGGAGGCTGGATTTGGCTGTCCTGGAATCAGCGGCAGTTTTTTCCTCAGGAGACAAAAGGAAGCCCATAATGATCAGGTCAATGAGGAAAAGAGGATCCCAGAAGTTCATAATATGGCGAAAAATGACCAGCGGCGAGCCTATGCTTTCGCCGACAATAATATCGGTAAAACCGAGATAGTTGCCAAAGTAGCGATTATACCAGAGATTGGCGGTAAAGACAAAGGTAAAAATGCCGGAGAAGATTAAAAGTTTTTTCCGGCCCGATCTGGTTCTGGTTAAAGGAAACAAAAAATAGGCAATAAACACCACAAAGAAAATATTTCTTAAAATACCCCCCAGCCAGGATGGGCCCCGGAAAATCTGGGTCAGGAGATAATTATACTTAACCAGGAAGCCAATCAGAAAAGCCAGAGCAAAGTACTTCTGTTCCCGGCTTAAATTCTTAAAGTCAGGCATGTTAATTCCTCCGAAAATTTCTTTTTCTTTTATGGTTTCTCTAATTTCTCTAATAACATTTTATCACCATTTGCGTTTTTTAACCAGGAAATGATAACATTACAAGAAATCTTATAATTTTTATTAAAAAACCATCATAATTTGGAGGTTGCCAAAATGAATAAAAAAGATTTTGAAGGGATGGAGCGGGAAGAGCTTAACAACTTGCTGGCTAAAAAGAAGGAAAAATACCAGGAAATTGAAGAAGAAAAAAATTTTGTGCTGGGTCAGTCAGGCCGTCATATTCCGGGAACTCTGCGGAGGGAGTACAAAATTGAGCTGCAGCAGATTGAAGAGCAGATCGAGACAATCAGAGAAGTTCTGTTAGAAAACAACAAACAAACATAGCAAAACCCCGGAAAACCGGGGCTTTGAGTTTTAAGCTTGATTTTAAGCTTTTTTAACTTAAAGGATAGCGAACTAAAAATTAGTTCTGGCTGCTTCTATACTGCAGCACTGCCTTGCCTATCAGGCCTGTTAATAAGGCAGCCACGATCATTTCCGGGATTCCCTGAACCAGACCGGTAACCAGGCTGGCCTGGAGAGGCAAATATCCTCTCAGGGTTGATAAACCCAGAACGCCAACGGTATTAACTGCTGTGCCTACGGCACCGGCTAAGATAAAGCTGGCACTCTGACTCCTGCTGCTCAATGAACGATAACTATAATAAGCCAGAACACCGATCAAAAGCCGGGGACCTATTGCTATTATCGGGTCAGCAAACATAGGAGCAGTTGCTCTGGTAAAGCTGAATACTCCAAAAATTAAACCGATCAGAAGGCCGACCAGCGGACCTTCAATTACCCCGCCTAAAATTGCCGGCACATGCATAATAGTAGCATGAGCAGCGGGGGTTGGTACCGGAATGAAACCCAGACCGGTAGAGCCAAGAACAATTGAAATTGCACCGAGCATGCCTGAAACAACAATTCGCCTGGTGGTAAATTCCCATTCTCTTCCTGTAGAGCTTAAGGTTTGCATTTTTTCCTCCCTTCATCCCGGTCCCTATCGGGATCCAGGTGAAAGCATGGGTTGATGAGATTTTGCCAAGATTGTCAGCTGAATTTGGCTGGAGGCAGTAAAGCTCCTGTCAGGATGCTCTCTCTCCAGCCACCTGATATACCTTCTTTCTCTACTATATAATATTTTGAGCTAAATGTGAATAGAAATCAGCAAAAAAAAAGGAAAATGCCAATATATTTTACAATCTATCAGAATTTTTGACAGTTTTAAAAGGTATTTAGCCTGTTGGCTATAATTATATTTATAATTAGAGCTATAATAGGACCTAATAGGGTCTAATTTTAGCTGCGTAACTCTGTCTTTATTCTAAAATGCGGCCTTAGCCCCTTAATACCAAGAAAATGGACAGGAGGCAGATTATGATAATTAAAGATATTGAACTTTTTCAGCTGGAGCTTCCTATGGAGAGAGCCTTCAGCACCTCACTCCACACCGTAAAGGAGGCTGAGAGCACTGTTATCAGGATAGTCTCAAAAGAGGGTCTGGTTGGCTGGGGGGAGGCTTCTCCTTCGGAGATGGTTACCGGTGACAGTAATGCAGCAATTCAGGGTTTTATTGAAGACTGGTTAAAACCGCAGCTTTTAGGAGAAAATATTGAAAATCTGGAAAAAATAACTTCAATAATTCAAAATTCAGCCATCGGCAACACCAGCGCTAAAGCAGCTGCAGAAATGGCGGTTTATGATCTTTTTGGCCAGCAGCTTGGTGTTCCGGTCTATCAATTTTTAGGAGGTTATCAAAACAGGCTGGAGACTGATCTGACGGTTAGTGTATCTGATGCTCAAGAAATGGAGCAGGATGCCATCAGAGCAGTAGAAAGGGGCTTTCGAACTCTGAAATTAAAGGTGGGAAAAAATCTGCAGGAGGACCTGGAAAGAGTTGAGACTGTTAGATATGCAGTCAGTTCTGAAATAAATATCCGCCTGGATGCCAATCAGGGCTGGCAGCCCAAGGAAGCGGTTGAAATTATTAGAGAAATGGAGGAACTGGGACTGGATCTTGAACTGGTTGAGCAGCCTGTCCCGGCTCAGGATCTCACCGGATTGAAGTTTGTCAGAGATAATGTCTTAACTCCGATCATGGCTGATGAAAGCCTCTTTTCTCCCCGGGATGCCATAAGATTGATAAAGGAAGATTGCTGCGATATTTTTAATATCAAATTAATGAAAGCCGGTGGTCTTTCTCAGGCCTTAATGATTAATTCGGTGGCCGAAGCAGCGGGAATACAATGTATGCTGGGCTGCATGCTGGAGAGTAAGATTGCCATTACTGCTGCAGCTCAACTGGCCGGTGCCTGCCGCAATATTACCAGGCTGGACCTTGATGCTCCTCTGCTGCTGGCTGAGGATCCGGTTCAGGGAGGCATAAGCTATCAGGGATCTCAGATTGAGCTTCCCTCTGCCCCCGGACTGGGTATTACCGGAGCAGATAATCTGACGAAAATAAACTGAGCTGGCAGAGTGATATTTGTGGTTAAATATAAATTTATAGATATCCGTACGGGCAAACTTTGTGATTATCATATTTGAGGTGATTTTATGGCTAAAATTATTCTGTCTCCACTCTTTCTCGGACTTGGCTTTATTCTGCTTTTAAGCCTGATCATTCTGCTGCGCAGGGATAGAAAATCCTCTGCCGAATCCCGGAATAAATCAGCAATTTTGCTTCTCTTTATTACGGCTTTGCTCATCTGGCTGGTCAGCACACCTGTTGTTTCCCTGAGAATTGCCGGAATTCTGGAAGAGCCCTTCCGGGACAGCAACCTGTTAGTTCCCGACCAGGAAGCAGAGGTGGTTGCAGTTTTAAGCGGCGGTATTCAGCAGGGCCCTATACCCGAGCTTGATACTCTGGGTGATGCCTCGGCTCACCGGGTGATTAGAGGGGTGAAATATTTTCAAGCAAGTCAGGCTGATTATCTGATTTTTCAGGGAGCCCTTGCTGGAGATACCCCGGGAAGAATGACAGAACTGATGAAAGAGCTGGCTTTAAATATGGGAACTGATGAAGAAGAAATTTTGCTGGAGCCTGAATCCAGCAATACCAGGGAACACCCCCTGGAACTTTTAGAGCTTGCTGAGATATCTTCAGATAGCAATCTGGTTGTGGTTACCTCAGCCTGGCATCTGCTGCGAGCTGAGAGGGAATTTTCCCGCTATTTTGGTGAACTGACAACTGTTCCAGCCGAGTTTGTCTCGCATGACCGCCCTGAAGGTCTTAAAGCCTGGCTGCCTCAGGTTTCAGGATTAAGAACCTCAACCCGGGCTTTTCATGAAATAATAGGCATTATCTGGTATCATCTCCATTATCGTATAAACCGCTAATCTAAAGATTCAAGCAAATCTTAGAATATATTGACACCAATCTGAACAATTGATAAAATATAGGTGTAGAATTGAAATAATATTATCGGACTTTTTTCTGACAGATTAATATATCATCCCTTTTGATAACTTTTAATTTGATTTGATAACTTTTTAATCTGGCATCTCTGCCTTAAAAGCTGAATGTCATAATTGACTGTTTAAAGACTGTTGTCCGTCTGTTTTTAACTCCAAAAGGGGGGAAAACGATGACTGATAAACTAGGTTTTGCAAAAAAACTGGCTGTTGAGAAGGCAGTTCAGAAAGGTCTGGATTATGCTTTCAAGGATCCAGCAAAGAATCTGCCCCGGCTGGTTAAACTGGCCCGGATGATCACCAGATCTGAGGATTATAAGGCTGGACTGGATAACTTTGCTGAAGTTATGGAAGATAACCCGGTTGTCTATCAATATACCGAACGTTTTCAGGAGCTGGATCCAGCCTATCAGGAGACTCTTCTAACCCTCTTTTTTGTAAATGCCACCCTGCTGGGAACCCCCTACCGGAAGGAAAAGGGTGAAGAGATCGGGGCGAATATTCCCTATACGATCCTTTTTGACCCCACCAGTGCCTGTAATTTAAACTGTCAGGGCTGCTGGGCCGGGAAGTATGAGAAGTCTCATACCATGGATTTTGCAACTATAGACAGGATAGTGAGTGAGGCCAAGGATTTAGGTATCTTCTTTTTTGTCCTATCCGGTGGTGAGCCTACAGTCTATCCCCGCCTTTTCGATATCTTTAAGAGACACCAGGATTGTGTTTTTATGATATATACTAACGGAACCCTGATAGATGAAGAGATGGCAGATAATTTCCTTGATGCAGGCAATGCCAGTCCCTGTATCAGTCTGGAAGGATTCACCGGTGAAACTGACAGCAGAAGAGGAAAGGGCACCACTGAAAAGGTGGCAAGGGCCATGGAGCTTTTGAAGGATAGAGGGGTTCTTTTTGGCAGCAGCATTACTGTAACCAGGGAGAATTGTGACCTGCTTTTGGAAAGTGATGAGCTGATTGAGCAGCTGATTGATAAAGGCGTATTTTACACCTGGTTATTTCATTACGTCCCGATTGGCAGCGACCCTGATCTTGAGATGATGTTGACGCCGGAGCAGAGAAAGGGACTGGTTGACAGGATACCTGAGCTGCGCTGGAACTATCCCCTGTTCCTGATAGATTTCTGGAATGACGGTCATCTGACCGGAGGCTGCATTGCCGGAGGAGAAAGATATTTTCATATTAATGCCAACGGCGATGTTGAGCCCTGCGCCTTTGTTCATTTTGCAGTTGATAACATTAAGGATAAACCTCTGGAAGAGGTGCTGAAAAATCCTTTTTTCCGGGAATATCAGGAAAGAATACCCTTCAGTGATAATCTTTACCGTCCCTGCCCGATAATTGATGTTCCCAGGCAGCTTAAAACAATGGTTGAGGCCACAGGGGCCAGACCAACCCATCAGGGCGCAGATGACCTCTTCAGACCGGATATTGCCAGAAAACTCAAGGAGAAATCGGAGAACTGGGAAAAATTGTCACGTCCTCTCCATTACAATAAGCTCTGTCAGCGGGGGGTAAAGTTAGAGGATCTGGAATGTCAGGAAGAGGAAAAGCTGCTGCAGAACCGGTAATTCATGTAATTATTAGAGCAGATTTTCTAAGATTGAAGGATATAAAGGAAAGTTTTTGGAAAGAGAAAAGCAGAATATTGCATTTTTCAGGGCAGCTGAACCAGCAGCTGCCCTGTTATCTTTTTATGATATTTGGAAGGATAAGCTAAAAAATTTTGAGAAGGAGTCTGCTTTTGCTGGCAGCCTGGCAAATAATTATCAGGAGATTCTTTTCAGCAGGCAAAGCTCAGCCAGCTGTTGCAGTAGGGATGGCTAGCTCAAAACGAATTTTATCATCCTGGCAGGTTCTGATAATAAAATCTCCACCTTTACTGGTAATAATCTCTCTGGTGATAGCAAGCCCCAGTCCCCGGCTGGTTTTCCTGGTGGTGTAGCCGGGATTTGCTATTTCAGCAATATTTTCCGGGAGTTTTTCCTGCTCCAGCAGGGGATTTTCCAGTACTACCAGGTACTTATCCTGCTGTTTTTTTATTTCAAGATAGATTTTTTTATCTCCTTCCTGATGTTTTCGGAGATGTTCAATGGCATTATCAATAAGATTGCCGATAACCCGGCAGAGCTGGTTGGAATCCAGGGCTGGATTTTCCAGCTTATCCTGAATATTTACTTCCAGTTCCAGATTATGCCTATCAGCCTCAGATATCTTGTAATAGAGCAGGCCGTTCAAAGCCTCATGACCTGTGCTGGTGACAAAATCAAGCTGCTGAAGTTCATCGGATAGACATCTAATATATCTTTCCAGTCTATCGTATTTTTCCATCTGGATCAAAGATGAGATAACCTGCAGGTTATGCTTGAAGTCATGCTGCTGATACTGGAGAGCCTGATTGAGGGTTGAAAGATTATCGACCTTTTCTCTGGTAAGTGAGAGATCAATTTCATTTTCAATGAATCGGCAGAGAATAGCATCCAGGATACCGGCCAGCAGTGATAAAAATAGTGCAATGGTTACCATATAGGGGGCATAGGCTGGCAGGGGAGGGGAGAGGACAAAACTGTAAATTATGTAATATATAATAATTAGATTTTCTGCAGCCAGGAATATCAAAATCCAGATGCGGGTTTTGTTTTCAATTTCTGTTTCGATGAACTTTAACTTATTTGGCAGCATTTTGATATTTTTCTTGCGAACGACATAATAGACAGTTAACAGCAGAGTGACAAGCATTAGTATAGCCGATAGAGCCAGCCCCGGATTTGACAGCACCTGGCTGAAGCTCAGATTAAAGTTATGAATAAAAATGGCCAGGGCTAACATTTCCATGGGAAGAAATAGAATAACAGACTTGATAACCACCAGACTGGAGGTTATCAGATTAAAGCTAAAAAAAATTCTGACCAGAATAAACATATTAAAGAAGGCCAGAATTATCATCAGCAAAACCGGGGGATTGAAGTGATAAACCAGTCTGGAGATTGAGGCCTGGAAGAAACCCACTGCCAAAATTCTGGGAAAGCTGAGTTTTAAATTAAAGATAGTTATTCCTATGAGCAGGGAAAGACTGAAACCCAGAGTATAAAAAGCCATATAAAAAAATGTCAGCATGGGCAAGCAACTCCTTACAGCTGGCTTTTTTAAAAGAGGTCTTTAATATTAACTTCTCGGAAAAGTTTTTTTATCCTGCCTGAAAAGCGGTAATTACCAGGGAATTTGTCGATTATAAACTTGATAAAATAGATTTATTTAGTCGATTCTAGTGACAATTATTATCGCAGATATAATGCAGATAACAGGATTAAACTGCAGAGCAATAAAACCAAGTAAATAACTTGACTTTAGCTGCCGGACATGGTATAATTTTCTTATAATTTAGAATATCATCTCATGGTTCAAATATTTGTCATCGGTGGTGAGTATATTGAAAACCAGTTATGAGAAACTCTACATATATACTTTCGGTGATCTTCTGGTCCGCCGGGAAGAAGAGCTGCTTTTTTCAGGTCGAGGCAGACAGCTGAATAAGCAGTGGAGGCTTTTTCTTCTTCTGCTGTTCCAGCGGGGAGAAACAGTTCCCTATAACTACCTTATCGAGCAACTTAATCTGGATAAAAATTTCACACCCCGGCAGTCGTTGAGAACACTGGTCTACAGGTTGAGACAGGAGTTAAGCATCAGCGGCTGCAATTTTATCCTCAGCAAAGAAGGAGGTTACAGCTTCAATTCTGATTCCTGTTACTGGCTTGACAGCCGCTATTTTACCGGCCTGGTGGAAAAGGCACGCGAAGCAGGTGATGAAGGCGAAGAGAAACGGGCTCTGGATTTTTACCGGCGGGCTCTGGATCTCTATCGCGGTGGTTTTCTGGAAGGTCAGAAGCTTAAATGCAGAGAGATGATTGACAGGAGGCAGGAGTATCGTCAGCTCTATCTAGAGGCTGTGAGGGAATCCGGTAAGCTTAATCTGGCCCGGGATAATTATGAAGAGGCCATTGACCTCTATGAGACTGCTCTGCAGACCCACCCCTACAGTCTCGACCTCTATCTGGACCTGATCAGTGCTTTCAAGGAGAAAGGGCAGCCTGATATGGCTCTGGTCAGAGCGGAAGAAGCAGCCTCCTTTTTAAAAAACTCACATATGGAACTACCTGAGGAACTGGAGTTAGAAATTAAAAACCGGCTGCCTGCAGACAGGGGATCTTCGCCGGCAGGATTTCTCAACCATAATATGATTGAGAATGAAAGGATACTGGAGTGCGGTCCACTTACCTTCAATAATTTTTATGCTCTAGAGAAGAGAAAAGCTGAACGGTCACAAACCCCTCTTTATCTTATTCAGTTCAAACTGACAGAAGGAGAGTCTCCAGCAGGAATGAGGGAGGCAGAAGTAATACTGCGGGAGGTGCTCCAGGATAAACTGAGGGCAGCAGATATTGTGACCCGCTGGAAACCGAGACATTTTTTGCTGCTTATAACAGGAATGGAGGAAGAGGACATCGGTGTTATGCTGGAGCGCATTGACCGCAGTTATCGTGATAGGTTTCCGCCTTCCGATGTAAGCTTAAACTATGAATATGAGGAAGTCTGAATATCAACTCTTCAGGTTTCTTTCATATATAAAAGATAGATTTAATATTTCTAAAAGCCACCCTTTAAGGGTGGCTTTCTCTATGTCAGGGGCCATAAGATAGTGACAGCAGATTAAAAACAGATAACATATCCCATAACATAATACTGTGATAGTTATTACTATTGATTATAGTTACGGTTAATGGTATTTTGACTAATAGATACCAGAGAAAGTGAGATGAGGAGAATGCAAGCAAAATTTGCCAGGCTAAAAATCTATGTGCTGGGCGATCTGCTCATCAAAAAAGGAGATAATGTGCTCTATTCTGGACGCAGCAGAATACTCATTAAGCGCTGGAAGCTGCTGCTTCTTCTCTTATTTCAGGAGGGAGAGAAGCTAACGGTAGAGGAGCTTATTGATAAGCTGGATCTGGAAAAAAATGAAGCACCACGGCAGTCGCTGAGATCGCTGATATATCAGCTGCGCCGTGACATAAGCAGCGAAGGTTTTACCTATATTGCCAACGGCAGCGGCGGCTATCACCTGAAAAGAGATACCCCCTACTGGCTGGACAGTGAGCATTTTGTCGAGCTTTTGCAGAAGGCCGGCAGAGCTGAGAATGCTGGAGAGAAAGGTAGAGCTCTAAATCTCTATCAGGAGGCGCTCAATATCTACCGGGGCCAATTCCTGGCCAATCAGCACCTGGAGGAGGAGATATTTCAGAATGCCAGGAGCAGATACCGAAGTAAATATCTGGAAGCTGTAGTCTCTGCCGGGAAACTCTTCAGGGCAGAGGAGAGATATCAGAAAGCAATTGAGCTCTACAGAAAGGCCTTGAGCAGACATCCACTGCAGACTGACCTGCATAAAAAGCTGATCAATGCCTATAAGGAGAATGGACAACCCGGACGTGCTATCATTCAGGCTCAGGAGATGCAGGCCTTAACCTGCGGCAGCAGTGAATTCTCCTGTGAAAAGATTGAGGATGATATTTCTAAACTGGTGGAACTCAATATCAGTTCCAGTCCGGTTTCCTTTCTGGAAGAGGAAGATTACGATGAAGAAGAGGCCTATGAGTGTCATCCTGGAGAGTTCAGCCAGATCTATAATCTGGAAAGAAGAAAGGCAGAAAGAAAAGAAAAGGAGCTATTTCTGGTTCATTTTCGGCTGAAAGGAGGAGAACCTTCAGCTTTAAACCGGGCAGATATCCTGCTGAGGCAGGTGCTAAACCGCTATCTTCGTTCATCTGATGTTATTACCAGATGGGAGCCTGGCCACTACATTATGCTGGGCATTGATATTTTTCCTACTCAAATTGAAAATGTAAGTAAGCGGGTAAAGGAAAAATTTGAGCGCCAGCTAGATACTGGATCGATCAGACTGGACTGCCAGTATAGAAGCGCCTGAATTTTAAGATAAAAAATGTTATTTGCCATAACATTTAAATATAATGAAGTATAATATTGCTTATAATGGAAATAGTGATATATTTATAATCAGAGAATTTATCAAGAATAATTATCAAAAAACCCCACAAGAGGAGGAAGGTAAGGATGAGATTTTCTCGCAGACTGTTGTTCCTGGCGCTGGCTATTGTTCTTGTTTTTGGCATGACTTCCACCGGGGCAGCATTTCCTGATTTTGATGCTGATTGGTACATTGACACCAGTGAATACTTTGGCGATGTTCCCTATAAAGCAGGTCTAAATGCCGAGGTGGTTCAGCTGGGTGATGAAAATGTAGCTGACGTTGAGCAGATTGGAGAAAATTATATTCATATTGGACAGGGTATAGACGAAAGACTGGGTGGTGTTAAAGGGCTCAGTCAGGATAATCACGCATTTGCCCTGCAAATAGGCGAGCAAAATGAAGGTGAGATCAATCAGCGGGGCGAATCAAATGAAGCTCTCCTATGGCAAATTGGAGATTCAACTTCAAATTATGCCGGCATAGGCCAGGATGGAAATTATATGTTTGCTGATGTATTCCAGGAAGGTGATGATAATTTCATCCGCTCAAGCCAGTTTGGCGGGGAGGGTTCCGAGTCATATATTCTTCAATTTGGCAATTTAAATCGCAGTAGAACGATCCAGGAGGGTGATAATCACAGCGTTGAGATCCATCAGGGTTATTATGGCGAACCTCCTTATGATGATCCTACTGTGCGTGAAACAGCTGATTTTAACTATGCTTTTGTAGATCAGAGAGGAGAATCTCATTCCGCCCTGGTAAGGCAGTTTGACGGCGAAAAGAACGCCACTTTGATTGAGCAGGCAGGCAGTCACAGGAGTGCTGAAACTTATCAGGGAGGAGACCTCAATGAGGCTCTTGTAAATCAGAAATAACATTTTTTTAAAGTCTGCTATCCTCAATCAGATGATTGAGAAAAGCCTGGGCAGCTTCACCCAAATTTGAGCAAGCAGGCTAAATATAACAAGCTAATTATAAAAAATATAATCCAATTCATTAACAGATCCTCCATATAACTTTGAAAATGGATCAGCGAAGGGGGTGTATTACAAAACAGCAGCAAAATTAACTTAAAAGCTTGATAAGAAGCAGTTTTGGGAAGGCAAAGTCTGACTGACAATACTGGAAAGTCATTTTCATTAATTATCTTAACTGCTCTTTGGAAGCTGAGACCTGTCATTTGAAACTGGTCACCTGAGATAATGACAGCGAGCTAATGGTGAAACCGGCCAATGAGCTAACACAAACCAAAGAGGAGGAAGATAAAAATGAAACTTACTAAAAAACTTTTCGTACTGGGTCTGGCACTGGTCTTTGTATTGGGCATCTCGGGAATTACTTTTGCCGGCGGTCACTTAGGTGGTCCCTGGTATGTAGATACCGGAGAATATTTTGATCTGCCCTGGGTAGTTGATTTAAATGCTGAAATACTGCAGTATGGAGAAAATAATGCTGCTGAGATTGACCAGATCAATCATGGATTTGCCCATATCGGGCAGGGTATAGATAATCATCTCGGTGCTCAAAGTCACAGCGTCGGAAACATTGCAGCAATAGATCAGGACAATGAAGTGGAGAAAGCTCCCAATCAGGCTGAGATTAATCAGCAGGGTGATTACAACAAAGCCTTAATTGATCAGCAGGGCCTGGGCAACTATGCTGGAGTCGGTCAGAATGGCATGAATATGTTTGCCGATCTTAGACAGGATGCAATTGACTCCTTTATCAGAGTCAGCCAGTTTGGCGGCAGCGGCTCAGTGGCTGAAGTTGTGCAGTATGGCAATTTAAACAGAGCAAGAGCCAGTCAGGATGGCGATGAACATGATGTCAATATATTCCAGGGAGAAGAAAGTTACTTTAATTACGCAAAGGTAGAACAGAGCGGTAATGATCAGGAAGCAACCATTAAACAATTTGGTGCAGAAAACGGTGCCTTTGTTGATCAGGCTGGAGCATACAACTGGGCTTCTGTTACCCAGGATGGAGAGATGAATGAGGCTGAGGTTTATCAGGATGGTACAGAATTTACCGCTCTGATTGATCAGGAAGGCGACAGTAATTCTGCCTTGATTACTCAGTCAGGATTTTAACCAGAGTCATTACTAAAGATTAATCTTGAGTGGTTTATCCAGTGAAAAACCGCTGAATAATTCGGACAGTCTGGGTAGATAAAGCAGCTAGATATCCAGGCTGTCCCTATCACCATAGATCATCATAAATTCGATTGTTAATTTATATTTTTCGGGATCGCTCTAGAGTCTGGAGGTGAGGATGTGGTTAATTTTAAAAAAGTTTTTGTGCTATTACTGGCCTTTACTTTAGTGCTGGGCATGAGCGCTGCTGTTTTGGCTCAGGGGAATAGTGGCAATGTTCCCGGCAGCCCACCTGCTGATCCGGGACCACCGGATAATCCCGGCCAACCAGATTTTAATCTGGGTATCCCTCCGGGGATAATTGGACCTGGTGGAGGCCCGGGAATGCCCTTTCCCGGCCCCGGTGATTTTCCAGGAGCATTAAATCCCTTCCTGCCCGGAGATGAGGAAGAGGAAAATGGCAAACATGGTCCTTTTTATAATAGCGGAGCCTTCATTTTCCAGTATGGAAATGAAAATCAAGGTGAAATAAATCAGCAGGGTAAGATGCTCTGGGCCGGTATTTACCAGCAGGGTGAGAACAATTATGCTTCAATAGATCAGTTTGACAGCAAAAACATTGCTGCTCTTGTTCAATCTGGTGAAGATAATACCGGAAGCATCAAACAATCTGGCTCTTATAATAAAGCCTTTATCGGTCAGAAGGGTAATGATAATCTAGCCGATATATTGCAGAATGGTCGCAATAATAGAGCAGCAATAGGCCAGATTGGCAACGAACAGGAAGCAGAGATCATACAAAATGGCAATAATAATAAAGCTGGTATACTCCAGGTTGGTGAAAACAATACCAGCAAAATAGAGCAGCAGGGAGATAATATCGACCTGCAAGTTATATTCGATTAACCCTTATAAGATTTAA
>PWFW01000070.1 GCA_003554225.1 Halanaerobiaceae bacterium
TCGGAGCCATCCGGCTTAAGTCCTCCCACATTGATATTGGCAAAATCGGTGTAGGTTCCGCTCTCCTGGAGGGTAACTCCGACCTTGGGAGGAGCGGGCTGGTTGTTAAACTTGATCCAGAAAGCCTGAAGCAGCTCCCGGGCTTTCTCTTGATTGAGCTTGCCGCTTTCAAGGCCCTCCTGGTAGAAGAGGTAGAGGTGCTGATCCAGCCTTCCGGGATTAAAGGCATCCCAGGTATTTAATTCGCTGATAACCCCGATGTGGACAAACCAGTACATCTGGAGAGCCTCCTGAAAATCCCGGGGCCTGTGAGCCGGAACTCGCTGACAGGTTTGGGCAATTTTTTCCAGTTCAGCCTGACGGACCGGGTCGCTCTCCTCTTCTGCCTTCTCCCGGGCCAGCTGACTGTATCTTTCTCCCAGAGTTATCAGGGCCTGGGCTGCTATCTTCATGGCTTTAAGCTCTTCCCGTTTATCCGAAGCTTCAGGATCAGCAAAATAATCAAGATCGGCCAGTTTTTTCTCAATTCGAGCTATCAAATCGGCAAAGCCCTGGCGGTAAAGTTTGTCATCAGCTACCGTATGTCCGGGGGCTCGCTGCTCCATAAATTCGGTAAAGATTCCAGCCTGATAAGCATCATGCCAGTCCTGATCCATCTGCTGAAAAATTTTCTGGCGGATAGAGCGGTTCTCCCAGAAAGGAATGATCTCCTCTTCCTGAATTCTTTTAGTTTCTTCAGAGACAGCAAAGGAGATTTTCTCCCGGTTATTGATCAACTCCAGATCTTCCAGGGTGTGGCAGCAGAGTTCAGGATAGGTTGGAGTAGCCTGAGGTCGCTCTCCTCGCTCTCCCACAATCAACTCTCCGGGATTGATTGCTATCTCTTTATTCTCCATGATATTTTTAAAGGCCAGGGCCCGCAGAACCGGGGTGGAGACCCTGCCCTCATGCTTCTGATATGCCTCAGTCACCAGCCTGGCCCGTTCCAGTGAAATCCTGGGTTCAGCCTCCAGACTTGCCTGCTTTAATCTCGCAATTCGTTCCTTCATTTTACCTGCCTCCTCAGGATCTATCTCTTGCTTGCCTAGATCTTAAATAGATCTTTCCCGCATAGATCTTCAAATAATCTTTAAAAGATCTTTAAATGATCTTTAAATGATATTTAAAAGATTGTAGCTTCTAAATTCAGGCAGCTAACCTTCAATCTTAACTGACATTCCCTCTTCTTGTAAAATTTCAAGCTTCTCTTCCAGATAACTCAGATCAGGCTCATTGAGGTCGGACAGCCTGTATTCCCGGTTTAATTTTCGGTATTTATCAATTCCGGTTCGATGATAGGGCAGAACTGTCAGCTGAAAGATATCAAGCTCTTTTAGCCGGTCAGCCAGCAGAAGGAGATCCTCCTGGCTGTCATTGATCCCGGGAACCAGAGGGTAGCGAACCTCAACCCGGGCTCCCTGTTCCTGTAATTTTTTTAGATTATTCAGCAGCAGGGTGTTATCGACACCGGTATATTTTTTATGCTTCCGGTTATCAATAAATTTTATGTCATATAAAAATAGATCCACCAGACCCAGAATTTCTGTCAGTTCTTCCCAGCTGCAACTTCCAGAGGTGTCAACTGCCGTGCTGATATTTTTCTCCCGGCAGAGCTTGAGAGTTTCTTTAAGAAAATCCAGCTGCCTGAGAGGCTCACCGCCGGAAAAGGTAACCCCTCCAGCTGATTCCTGATAAAAAATCTGATCCTTTTCAATCTCGGACAGCACCTCCGCCGGGGTCATATCAGTTCCCACCAACTCCCGGGCCCCGGCAGGACAATCTTTTGGATCCTCCCGGCAGAGACCGCACTCTATGCAGCGGCTGGGGGGGTAGAGATATTCCCTTTCCCCGGCTATGCTCTCAGGGTTATGGCACCACCAGCATTCCAGGGAGCAGCCCTTGAGAAAAATAGTGGTCCTGATGCCCGGGCCGTCCTGGATTGAATACTTTTGAATATTAAAGATCCTTCCTGAAACCATCTTTCCACCTCGCTGCTTCTCTATTTTGTCAGTTTGTCCTTACCTGACTGCAGCAACATTTTATGTTCCCGATGTTTCTGTATGTCTTATCTCAAGAAAGCTGCCGGGATTTATCAAAAGTATTTACAGTTAATATTTTAAAGTATTTTAAAAAAATTCAATATTTCTTGCTAATTTAATTTTTCTGGCAGGATTTTATTTATTTAGCAAGAATTTTAACTTATCAGGAAAGACTTTCTAAGTCAGTTTTATTATATCAGATTTATATATAATATATCAGCCCTATATTATTTTTTCTGTATATTTCTATACCTTCTTCTAAACAAATATTTTTCTCTGACTATTTCTAAATACCGCGAATTATTGGATAGAGCATAAAATTTTGAAATAGCAGCGGAGGAGAATTAAAATGAGAAAATTAAAGGATATACCAAGGCCGGATCAGATATCTCCCGCAAAGGACAGTCTAAAAATAGCTCTGATTTATTTTATTGCTGCCGGAATCTGGATTGTTTTTTCTGATAGGGCTGTTTTGATGATATTCGATGATCCCGAGACTATTTCCTTCGTGCAAACCTATAAAGGTTTGCTTTTTGTATTAGTAACCAGTCTGCTGCTGTATCTGGCCTTAAAAAAACGGATTTCCGGTTACAAACAGCTGGCCAATCAGCTCTCAGAAAATTATCAGGAACTTGAAATCACCCATGATAAACTTCTGGATACCAAACAGGAACTCAGCGAAAAACTGAAAGAGCTTAAGGAGAGCAAGAAAACTATTTACAACCAGGCTTTCTATGACGGTCTGACCGGCCTGCCCAACAAAAATAAACTGCTGGAAGATATCAGGGAAAATAAAACTGATTCTGGCAAGGTGCTGATGCTGCTGGACCTTAACAATTTTGGAAAGATTAATAATTACTATGGTTTTAAATTTGGTGATGAGCTCTTAAAGGTGGTAAGCCAAAAACTAAAATCAATCTCAAAGAAAATTAAAGTATACCGGATAGGCGGCGATGAATTTGCCCTGCTCTCACAAAAAAACTGGTTTATAAAAAGCTCAACCCGCAGGATAAAAGAAATATTTTCCAGGAATTTTGCCGTCCTGGGTCACGAAATTCAGGTATCTTTCTGTATGGGAGTTGCTTACTTTCCAGAAGATGCTGATACCGCTCTGGAGCTGCTGAAAAAAAGCGAAACAGCCATGAATAAGGCCAAGGAGCAGCAGAAAAACAATATCGAGTATTATCAGGAAGCTATGGACCGGGAGATAGCAAATTACCTTAAGCTGGATGAGGATTTAAATTCAGCCTTCAATAATAATGAGTTCGAGCTTTTCTTCCAGCCAATCTTTGATGTCGATAGAAAGAAAATTAGAAAGCTGGAAGCTTTAATCCGCTGGAATAAAACCGGCCAGGATTATATCTCCCCGAGAAAATTCATTCCCTTTGCTGAACAGAGCGGCCTGATTCATAAAATAGATAACTGGGTGCTGGAAAAGGCCTGCCAGCAGAAGAATCTCTGGAATGAAATGGGTTTTAATGGCTTTTCTCTGGCCGTCAACCTTTCAGCCAGGCAGCTGTTAGATGAAAGTTTTTACCAGCAGCTCCGGGAGCAGCTAGAAAATAGAAAAGTCAGCTGCTCCGAACTGGAATTTGAAATAACTGAAAGTACCATCATGAAAAACTTTCCCGGCAGCATTAATTTTCTTAAAAAGATAAAGGATCTGGGTGTCAAAGTATCGCTGGATGATTTTGGCAGTGAGTACTCCTCTTTAAATTATCTTTTGAAACTGCCGATTGACAGCATCAAAATTGATCGGACCTTTATCAGCGATACCCCCTGGAATGAAAGGCAGCATCAAATTATTGAAGCTATTATTGAGCTGGCCAAAATAATAGGACTGAAGGTCACTGTTGAGGGAATAGAAACAGCAGAACAGTACAGCATGATTCAGAATAAACAGGCGGACTATGTCCAGGGTTTCTATCTCGGCAAACCTGTTCCTGCCGGGGAAATCCAGCAAATGCTGCAGAAGCAAAGATAAAAAAATTCGAAACAACTATGCCAGGAGCTGCAAATTCTTTAAATTTTCTCCCGGGCTGATTGATTGCGGGAGATGACTTCAATCAGGGTCTGATTAATTGTTCCCTCTGAGGGTAGAGAAAGATCTGCCAGGTTTTTCAGAGTTGCTCCTAGATCATCAGCAATAATGCCAACAGGCCTATCGATAGTTAATCCTATCCGGGCCAGCCTGAAATAGCGGTAGGCCAGCTCAAAGCTGCTGACAGCCTTCAATATGCAGGTGGTCTTGGCTCCATCACAGTGGCTTCCGCTGGAATCTCCCAGAAGATAATTTATCATCTCTTCCATTCTCTCAGCCAGTCCCTCCAGGTAAAGAAAACCCGCCAGCATACCTCCCGCAGTTGCTGAGAAAAGTCCGCAGAGTGAGGATAATTTCCCCAGATATAAATTCAGCTTGTGGGTTACTACATGGCTCAGCAAAGTTGCTCGAAATATATCTTTCTCCTCTTTCCCCAGATATCTGCCAGTCTGGTAAAGAGAGATGGAGATGGTAATCCCCTTGTTCCCGCTGCCAGAAGAAGCCAGGGCAGGCAGAGCCACGCCTGACATTCTGGCATCTATTCCCTGAGCTATCATCCCGGCTATCTTTTCAATTTCTGTTTCAGCATATTTTTCAAATTTACTGCCAATTCCGCTGGCCCTTCCCTGGCGGCCAGCTTCTACCAGCGCTAAATTCCTTTCCAGACCCTGCTTGAGAAATTCTAAAGCTTGAGAATCAAACTCTTTCTCAATTTTATTCA